>JANYIY010000233.1 GCA_025358615.1 Gammaproteobacteria bacterium
CCTCGCTCGTGTTAGCCGACGCGACGCCGGAAGATGCCGGTTCGTGCCTGACCACGCATAACCAATACTTGGACGGACGGATTAAGGATAGCGCAATGCAGCGCTAAGGCAAAATCGGTATTTATCCCTAAGCTTTTTAAGCTTTTAGACGCACATTCAGGCGTTTTGGCACCCGCTGAATGTCCCAATGCGCGACGCCCCACTCCCAGGCAGTGGCGATTGTGCCCCTCGCCAACGAGTCGGGTGGCGCCAGCCCCAGCCGCGAGAAGGCCGCCAACAGCTGCAGCAATGCCGTTCCTCGGTGCAATCCCACGCTGCGCCGGGATTTGGCAAGCTTGGTGTCATCGGGTTCGGTGAGCACCGGGACATGCGCATACTCCGGTGTCGCCAGCTTCAGGCACCGCTGCAAATAGATTTGGCGCGGCGTGTTGTCCAATAGATCGGCCCCGCGTACCACATGCGTCACGCCCTGCGCCGCATCGTCAACCACCACCGCCAAGAGATACGCATATATGAGATCGCGCCGCCTGAGAATGACGTCGCCCACAGCGGCACTCACATCCTGGCGATAGGCTCCCTGGATTCGGTCGCGGAACTGCATCCGATCGGGCTCAACCCGCAGCCGGATAGCGGTGGATATGCCGGCAAGCCGTGTTTGCGCCCGGCAGGTGCCGGGATAGCGGCTTTCGTCCTCCAATTGCAGCCGACTGCAGGAGCACTCGAACGTGAGGCCATCGGCTTGTAATTTTTGCAATGCCGCGGCATAGAGCTCGGCGCGTTCGCTTTGCCGCGTGACCTCGCCATCCCATTCAAAACCGAAGTCTTGCAAGGTGCGCAGCATGCCGGCGGCGGAACCGGCAACCTCGCGCGGCCGATCGAGGTCCTCGATTCGTAGCAGCCAGCGGCCGCGATGCGCGCGTGCATCGAGGTAGCCGGCCACCGCCGCATACAGTGAACCCAGGTGCAAATCACCCGACGGAGTCGGAGCGAATCGGCCTACGTAGCCGCCGCGTGCCTGCCCGGGAGGCGTATCAGCGGTAGCGGTCGTCGCGGTCGCCGTACTGCTTTTCGCGGCGTTCCCGCCGCTCCTGGGCTTCTACTGACAACGTTGCGACGGGCCTGGCCTCCAGCCGCTTGATGCCGATCTCCTCGCCGGTCTCCAGGCAGTAGCCATACGAGCCGTCCTCGGTACGCTTCAGCGCCTCGTCTATTTTCCGAATCAATTTGCGCTCGCGATCGCGGGTGCGCAGCTCGAGGCTGAATTCCTCTTCCTGAGTGGCCCGGTCATTCGGATCCGGGAAATTGGCAGCTTCGTCCTTCATATGCAGCACGGTACGGTCGACCTCGACCATGAGATCGCGCTTCCAGTTCTGCAGGATTCGCGCGAAATGCTCCAACTGCTCCTTATTCATGTACTGCTCGCCGCGTCGGGAGATGTACGGCTTCACATTGCGCGGACCCGCCAGCAAGCTGGCGGAGACGGAGGATTCGCCGTCGCCATCCTCATCGCTCGGCGCGATGCGGGTCAACACGAGCGGACGAGTATCGAATTTGATCGGCGCGGCTTTTTCGTTGCCCGGCTTTGCAGAGTCGGCCTTCATCCGCGACGCCTTGCCGGCCACCGGTTTGCCGGCCACCGCCTTCACGGTCACGGGTTTGACGACGGCAGGCTTAACAGCCGCCGCCTTGACGACGGCGGGTTGGCCCGTCCGGGGCTTGCCCGCCACGGGTTTTAGAACTGGCTTATTCAATTTCACTGTTACCTTCGATGTAGGAAGCGATTGCTTGGCTTTCGCGGGAGGTCTTAGCAACTTCTTGGGAGCGGACGCTTTTGCAGCCGCTTTCTTGGGTGTCGCCTTTCCTGGCCGCTTAGCCGCTTTATTGGGTTTCTTCGAGGGCATTTGAAGTCTCCGCCTCCTAACGAAAGAGCGCGCGATTATACCGACGCAATCAGGCCTGTATAGGCTGCGCCGGCAACATATTTTTCAAACTTAAGCCTATGATTGGGCAAAGAAACGGCTCAGCCTGGGCATAAGTGGGCGTGCCTGCCCGTTTAGGGTAGGGAGATGGGGGTCGCGGCGGTCCAGCCGGGCTGCCGGTGCTCCGCCACCACGGTGGTGTAAATGCCGCCTCGGACGTTGAATTCGGCTAAAAGTCGCATAAATCGCGGTGCCGTCGCCGCCGCCAGATCGGCCAGAATTTCATTGGTGACGGCTTCGTGGAACGCGCCCCGGCTGCGGAACGACCAAATGTAGAGCTTCAGGGACTTGAGTTCGACGCACAGCTCATGCGGCACGTATTCCAGCTTGAGCGTGGCAAAATCCGGCTGTCCCGTTTTCGGACAGAGGCAGCTAAACTCGGGTATGGTCATCCGTATGGTGTAGTCCCGTTCGGGCGCCGGATTGGGAAAAATTTCCAGGCGAGTGCTAGGTGCTGACATGGTCAAACGGCGCCGTTCTCTTATGGCTTTACGAAAGTAACGTTTACTTTACACTACGCGCCTCATCGACGGCCACGCGTCCAGGTTCACCCAAACAATGCGCTTAACGAAACTCAAGATTGCCGGCTTCAAGTCCTTCGTCGACCCGACCACCGTCACTTTTCCGAGCAGTCTGACCGGGGTCGTGGGCCCGAACGGCTGTGGCAAGTCGAACATCATCGACGCGGTTCGCTGGGTGATGGGCGAAATCTCCGCGAAGCATTTGCGCGGCGAATCCATGGCGGACGTGATTTTCAACGGCTCGTCCGCGCGCAAGCCACTGGGCGCCGCCTCGGTCGAATTGGTTTTCGATAATTCCGACGGCAAGATCGGCGGCGAGTACGCGGCCTACAATGAGGTTGCGCTGCGCCGCGCGGTCAGCCGCGATGGCACCTCGGACTACTTCATCAACGGCATCAAGGTGCGCCGCAAGGATATTACTCAACTATTCCTCGGCACCGGATTGGGCACGCGCAGCTACGCAATCATTGAGCAAGGCATGATCTCGCGCATCATCGAAGCGCGGCCGGACGATCTGCGCGCCTTCCTGGAGGAAGCCGCGGGCATCTCGCGCTACAAGGAGCGGCGTCGCGAGACCGAGAACCGGATCGGCAATACGCGCGAGAATCTCGATAGATTGAACGATTTGCGCGAAGAGGTGGAAAAGCAGATTCGCCACTTGCAGCGCCAAGCCGCCACCGCGCGGCGCTATCAAACGCTCAAGGAAGAAGAGCGCAAGCTGCACGCCGAGTTGCTGGCCTTGCGCCTGCAGAGCCTGGATGCCGAGGCGGGGTTGCGCGATGCCGCGACCTCGAGCTGCGAGACCGCCATGCATGCCGTGCTCGCCGACTTACGCGAAGTAGAGGCGCAAATCGAGCGCATCCGCGCCGATCAAGCTTCGAAGGCCGACGCCCTCGGTGCCATCCAGGGGCGCTTCTACGAAGCGGGAGCGGAGGTCACGCGCATCGAGCAGAGCATCCAATTCACGCGCGAGCTGCGCCAGCGGCAGCGCGCGGACGTGGAGGCCGCCGAGGTGCAGGTCGCCGATCTCACCTCAGTCCTGCAACGCGATCGAGGTCAGCTTGAGGCGCTGTCGCAGGAACTTGCAACCATGGTGCCCGGCCTCGATGCAGCCCATGGCCAGGAGCTCGGTGCGGGGCAGGCTTTGGAGAGCAGCGAAACCGCGCTCGCCGCGTGGCAGCAAAGCTGGGAGTCGCATTCGCAGGCGGTGGCGCAGGGACAGCGGGAAACCGGGGTGGAGCGCGCGCGTATCGAGCAGCTCGAAAGCCAGTTGCGGCGGCTGCTGCAGCAGCGCGAACGTCAAGAAGAGGAGCGCGCAGCACTCGCCCAGATTCAGCCCGCTGTCGCATTGGAAACACTCGAGCAGCGCGCCGCGGCTGCCGGTGACGCAGGCCAAAAAGCCGCGAGCGAGCTGCAGGAATTGCTGGCTGAGATCTCGACCGCCCGCGAACGCGAACGCGAACAGTCGCAGGCGCTCAATGCTTTGCGCAAGCGCTGGCAGGAGGCGCTGGGCTCGCAGGTGTCGACCGAAGCGCTGCAACACGCGGCGCTCGGCAAGGTGTCGGGAAAAGTCACCGAGTGGCTGAAGTCGAAATCACTCGATCGCCAGCCGCGCGTCGCACAGCAGCTGCGCGTCGATCGTGGCTGGGAGCGCGCCGTGGAAACCGTCCTCGGTTCCTACCTTGAAGCGGTGTGTGTCGATGGTCTGGACAGCGTCACGGATTTGTTGTCGAGCTTCGATGGCGGGCACCTGACAGTGGTCAGCATGTCGGAAGCGGGGGCCGGCCTTCCGGCGCCCGTAGCGCGCGACGCAGCCTCGCTGCAAGCCAAGGTGCAAGGCGCTACCGTGCTGAGTTCGCTGCTGTCGTCGGTGTATACCGCCGAGACCTTGGGCGAGGCGCTGGCGCTGCGCCGCAGGCTGGCGGCAGGCAGCTCGGTGGTGACGCGCGATGGAATATGGCTGGGTTCCGACTGGCTGCGCTTGTCGCGCGACGCCGATCCGCACACCGGCGTGATCGAGCGCGAGGAGACATTGCGCGAGATTCGCGTTCAGGTGAGCGGGCTCGCCGATGAAGTCAAAGAACTGGAACATCGCTGGGAACTGACGCGCGAACGCGTGCGTGACCTCGAAGATCGACGCGACAGCTTTCAGGCCGACGTCAATCGCCTGCATCGCGAGCACGTCGATCGGCGCGCGGAGTTGGATTCGGCGCAGGCTCGCAACGTGGATGCGGCGCGCCGCTTGTCGCAGCTCGAGACCGGCCTTGCGGACGTCAGGACCGAACTCGAGCGCACGGAGGCGGATCTGCGCGCGGCGCGAAGCCGCATGGAAACGGCCATCGACGCTTTGGCGGACCTCGAGCCGAAACGGATCGATCTCGAGGAGGAGCGCGACCGCATGCGTGCCGAGGTGGCGGCAGCTCGCGCCGCGGCGCTGACGGCGCAACAGCTGGCTCGGGAATTAGCGCTGCAGGTCGAATCAAGGCGCTCCTCGCACACGTCGTTGACCACGGCGCTGACTCGAATCGAGACTCAGCTGGTGATATTGGAAGCGCGGCGCAACGAACTTGCGAAGCAGCTGGCGGAGGGCGAAGAGCCGCTGGCCGCGGCGCAGACCCAGCTGGAACGGTCGCTGCGCGTCCGCTCGGAAATTGAAGAGGAGTTGCACGCGGCTCGAATTGCCAGCGAGGAATTGGACGCAGAGTTGCGCGAGCGCGATGCCGGGCGCTCCGGCCTGGAGCAGCGCGTCGAGGCTTCTCGTGCCAGCTTGGACGAGGCGCGATTGGCCGCTCAGCAAGTCCGCGTACGGCGCGAAAGTGTGGCCGAGCAGCTGGCGACGACGACTTTCGAGCTCGCCGCACTCATTGCGCAACTCGCGCCGGAGGCCGCGGTGGCGGACTGGGAATCGCAGCTCGAAGAGACTAAGGGCAAGATCGAGCGTCTGGGGCAAGTCAATCTTGCGGCGATCGGCGAATTCAAAGAGCAATCCGAGCGCAAAGAATATCTGGACCGGCAGTGCAAGGACTTGACCGACGCGCTGGAAACCCTCGAGTCGGCGATGCGCAAAATCGATCGCGAGACCCGCACGCGCTTCCAGGATACCTTCGACAAGGTGAACGCCGGGCTCAAGGAGAAATTTCCGCGGCTGTTCGGCGGCGGCCATGCGTACCTCGAACTGACCGGCGAAGAAGGCGCCGCGGCCGGGGTGTCAGTCATGGCGCGCCCTCCGGGAAAGCGCAACAGCACCATAAGCCAGCTATCGGGCGGCGAGAAGGCCCTGACCGCCGTCGCTCTGGTGTTCGCCATATTCGATTTGAACCCCGCGCCGTTCTGTCTGCTGGACGAGGTGGATGCGCCGCTCGACGAGAACAATGTCGGCCGTTTCTGCGACATCGTTCGCGAGATGTCGCGCAACGTGCAGTTCATATTCATCACGCACAACAAGAGCACCATGGAGCTGGCCTCGCAGTTGATCGGCGTCACCATGAACGAGCCCGGTGTGTCGCGGTTGGTGGCGGTCGATGTCGACGAGGCCGTGCGTATGGCGGCGATGTAGGCTTAAGGGAACCTGCCTTGGGCGCCGAGCTTCGTTGGATATTGCTGGGGTTGAGTGTGCCGCTGCTGGCGCTCATCTGGTGGTGGACCGCGCGCCGCAGCGGCCAAGCACCGGGCAATGCCGAACTGCGCGAATCGACAGTGGGCAAACCAGCGGAGACGGCGCCGCCTCTGGATCCTCGATATGCCGATTCGGATGACGCGGAGGAGATGCTGCCTCGGCCTGAATCGCGCGACTGGGGAGTACCGCCGTTCGAGCCGCTGCACATTCGAACTGCCGAATTCGATCGCGTGCCCGTATTGGACGGCCCGATGATGGTCGCTATAGATGCCGCGCCGCATGGCGGCGCTACGCCGGCGCCTGCATCCGTGATGGTTTCCGGGCCGGCGCTTGGGGCCCGAAGCGTGCCGGTGCTACAGGCCGCACCAGGCACGGACACCGCGGCCGCAACGGCGGCGCCAGTGACCGCAGCGCCGGCACCAATGAGCGCGGCCGCGGGCGATAACAGCGACCGCTTCGCTGCGGTGGCGCCGCCGGCAGCCCACGCCGTCGAGCTGCAGAGAATAGTGACCATCCGCGTCTGCAGCGTTGGGGAGATCCGCTGGACCGGCGCGCAATTGATGGCGGCGTTGGAATTGCACGGACTCGCTTTCGGCCGTTACCAGGTGTTTCACCGCAAGCATGCCGACGGCCGCAGCCTGTTCTGCGTGGCAAGCCTCATCGAGCCGGGAACCTTCGACATCGCCGCGATGGCCGAACAGGAGTTTCGCGGCATCACTCTGTTCGCCGTGATGCCAGGGCCCATTCCACCGATGGAAACCGTGGACGAGATGTTGAGTACGGCGCGAGGTTTAGCCGAGGAATTGTCGGGCATGGTGCAGGACGCGAAAGGGTTTCCGATGTCACCGCAGCGTGCCGCCGCGTTGCGTGAGGATGCCGCGCGTTTTCAGGCCGCGCTCGCGGGGCATTGAGCCGTGTGCGCGCAGCAAGCAAGCGGTGCCCCTCGATCCGCGGCGGCCCGCGTCGCCGATCTGAAGGAGACGTTGGAGCGCTACAACTATCGATACCACGCGCTCGATGATCCGCAAGTCCCTGACGCCGAATACGACCGTCTAATGCTCGAACTGCGTGCACTGGAGGCGCAGTATCCTGAGCTTGCTGCGCCAGATTCGCCCACGCAGCGAGTCGGGTCGGTGCCGGTTGCGGCCTTCGGCGCGGTGCGGCACCGGGTGGCCATGCTGTCCTTGGACAATGCCTTCAGCGACGACGAGGTGCGCGACTTCGACCGCCGCATCCGCGAACGGCTCAACATCCCGAACACCATTCGCTATTCGGCGGAGCCGAAACTGGACGGCTTGGCCATTAGCGCCCGCTATGAGAACGGGGTGTTCGTCCAGGGTGCCACACGGGGCGATGGAGAAACGGGCGAGGACATCACGCTCAACCTCAGGACCATCAAGGCGCTGCCCCTGAAGCTGCGCAGCGGGGCGCCACCGGTGCTCGAGGTACGCGGCGAAGTGTTCATGCCGTTGGCCGGTTTCGCGAAGTTCAATCAAGAGGCGCTGGCGCGCGGCGAGAAGAGTTTCGTCAACCCGCGCAATGCCGCGGCGGGGAGCCTGCGGCAGCTCGATCCGAAGATGACGGCGGCGCGTCCCCTTGATCTGTTCATCTATGGGCTTGCGCTGGTCGAAGGCGGCGAGCTGCCCGGGCAACATAGCGAGACTTTGCAGGCTCTGCGCCGCTGGGGGTTCAAGATCTGCCCGCAATCACGGGTCGTGGAGGGCGCCGATGGCTGCCTGGGCTATTACCGCGAGATCGGAGTACAGCGCGCCGAATTGCCGTATCAAATCGACGGAGTCGTTTACAAGGTCGACGATCTGGAGCAGCAGCGGCAGCTGGGATTCGTTTCACGGGCGCCGCGCTGGGCGGTGGCACATAAGTTTCCCGCCGAAGAGGCACTGACGACCGTGCGCGACATTGAATTTCAAGTGGGCCGCACCGGCGCGCTCACACCGGTGGCGCGGCTCGAACCGGTGTTCGTCGGCGGCGTGACCGTCAGCAACGCCACCTTGCACAACATGGATGAATTGACCCGCAAAGACGTGAGGGTGGGCGATACCGTGGTCATTCGCCGCGCCGGCGACGTAATTCCCGAGGTGGCGCGGGTATTGCCGGAGCGGCGGGTCGCGGGCGCCGCCATGGTGGTGCTACCGAGCGTGTGTCCGGTGTGCGGATCGCCGGTGGTGCGCGAGGCCGAGCAGGCGGTGGCGCGTTGCAGCGGTGGCCGAACCTGTGCAGCGCAGCGCAAGGAGGAAATCAAGCACTTTGCCTCGCGCCGCGCCTTGGACATTCAGGGGCTTGGCGACAAGCTCGTGGAACAGCTGGTGGACCGCGAGTGGCTGCGCACGCCCGCGGATCTGTTCAGCCTGCAAGCAGAGCAGCTGGCGACGCTGGAACGCATGGGGGATAAGTCCGCGCAGAAGTTGCAGGCGGCCATCATCGCAGCGAAGCACACGACTCTGCCGCGCTTTCTATACGCCCTCGGCATACGCGATGTAGGGGAGGCGACCGCGCTGGCGTTGGCGCAGCACTTCGGCGACGTTGCGGCGTTGCGCGCCGCCGCTGATGAGGTGATTCAGCGCGTTCCGGACGTGGGACCGGTGGTGGCCAAACATGTAGAGGCGTACTTCCGCGATCCTGAGAATGCCGCCATCGTCGATCGGCTGCTCGGCTCCGGAATTACCTGGCCGGCACTCGCGCCGGCGAATGTGCACACAGAATTGAGCGGGAAATCCTTCGTCCTCACCGGCACGCTCGAGACGCTGACGCGCGAGGCCGCCGCAGAAGCCATCGTGCAACAGGGGGGCAAGATAAGCGGCAGCGTGTCGAAAAAGACAAGCTATGTGGTGGCGGGCGCGGAACCTGGATCGAAGCTCAACAAGGCGCAGACTCTGGGTATCGCGATACTCGACGAAGCGGAATTTATGAAACTGCTGAAGAAGTAGCGGATTCGAAACGAATCCGCTACGTTTTCCCCTGCAGCTGCTACAGCTTCTTTTCGATCTTTGCAGTCGCCTTCAGGCCGTCGATGTAGGTCTGGAATTTCTACTGCATGATGCCGTTGGTCAGCTGAGTCTTGAACTGATCGAACGGCGCGTCGCGCGTATCTTCAAGCTTGATGATGTGCCAGCCATATTGCGTTTGCACCGGCTCGGGGGTGATTTCACCCTTCTTCAGCGCCTTGACAGCGTCGCCGAACGGTTTGACCATGCGCGCGGTCGTAAACCAGCCGAGATCGCCGCCATTGGCCTTCGAATTGTCGGTGGATTCGGCCTTTGCGACGTCTTCAAACTTCGCGCCGGCTTTGAGCTTCTTGATCAGCTGCTCGCCCTTTTCCTTGCTCGCCACCAGGATGTGCAAAGCGTGGTACTCGGTTTTGTCCGTGGCGGCGTCGTATGCCGTGTGCAGCTCGGCATCGCTGGGCTCGTTGTTCTTCACGTACTTCTGCGCCGCGGCATCCGCCAAAATCTGCGTGCGCAGCAGCGCGATGCGGGTGGCGACGTCAGCATCGTTCTGCAATCCATCCTTGTCAGCTTGGGCGGCGATGAGCTGCATATTGATCATCTGATCCAGAACCTGATTCTTGTCGTCCGCGGTTACGTCGGCCGCCGGCTTGCCGCGCAGCAGGCCCTTCAAGTAGTCATCGAAGGCTTCGCGGGAAATCGGCGTGCCGTTGACGATGGCGACCGGGGGCGCGGCCGCTTTGTCGGCGGCCGGTGCCGGCGCCGCTGCCTGCTGTCCCTTGCCGCAGGCTGCCAGCAGAATGGTGATTGCTGTGACGGCGGACACACGAGTCCACTGTGCACTGAAGAATTGAGTCATTTGTGTCCTCTGCGAACGAAAATAGGCGACTCTGGCCGACATGACCGATGCGCCCGGGGGCGGCAGTT
>JANYIY010000301.1 GCA_025358615.1 Gammaproteobacteria bacterium
CTGAGCGTCGCCTCATCCTTGGACAGATAAGCCGGACCGAATACTTCTGCGGCGCGCCCTTCCACCGTTCGCCGCTCCGATTCCAACTGAAATAGCCGATCCTGCGCCAAGGAGTAGCCATAGCCGTAGAAGAGGCTGTAGGTGTCGTCGGCGTAGATATTGGGAATACCGTAATCATCCCGCTTGATGGTAACCGCGCCGTGTCTGGCGGCCGTTTCGGCGCTCCGGGCGGGAATTGCACCGGGCGCACTCACGGCGAGCACCGCGGCGATGAAAGGTCCCATGACGAGCCTGCTGAATTGCATCATTTAGTCCCCGGGCCGCTGGATCGCATCTGGATTCTTAAACGGCAAGCTTTGGTCCGAGAGCTGCGAACTGCAATGTATCAATGGTTATTACTTGATACTCGGCGTGCGTGCCGCATCGACGCCGGTAGCGTTCGCGCGGCGGGTGGGCGGCCTCGTTTTCGAGGCGCGCAGAAGTATGCGGGCTTGGTTTTCCAATTCCCGCTGGAACCGCACGGCGGCAGGCGACAGCGAACGGGTCGCTCGGGTGACAATACCGATGGAGCGCGTGATGAGCGGATCCTTGAGAGGCCGCGAAGTCAGATTGCTGGAGTCAAGCTGCGCCAGCGTCAAGCGCGGAAGGGCGGAAACACCCAGCGACGCACCAATCAAATTACCGATGGTGGTGGGCTGCCTGCAGTTGAACAGGGGTTTGACCGTCAATCCTACCTGCAGAAAGGCATTGTCGACCATCGAGCGCAGCGCGCTCTCGTGCGACATGCCGATGAAGGGATGATGGGCGAAGACCGACCAGTCATATTCGTCCTTGCGGGCCAGAGGGTCATCGTTGCGGCACACCAGGACCAGTTCGTCATCGAGGAGATGCTTGTAGTTCAAGTCGCCGCTGCTCTGCGGCGGGGTCGCAAGCCCGATATCGGCCTCGCCACTCTGAACCAAGCGGTGCACCGGATGGGTGAGGTCCTCAAAGATATCCAGCCGGACTTCAGGACAGTGCTTTTGATAGGCGGTGATCGTGGAGGACAGGAGCGCGGCCGCTGCCGACGGCAGTGAGGCGATGCGAACATGACCTTGTTGGCCGTTGATGAATGCATCGAGGTCCGAAAACGCAGAGTCGTAATGCTTGAGGAGTTGCTCGGCCAGCGGCCGCAGCTTTTCGCCCGCAGGCGTAAGGGAGACCTTGCGCGTATCGCGATCGAACAGGCGCGCTCCCACGCGTGCTTCGATCAGCTGAATGGTGCGACTCAAGGCCGGCTGAGAGACACCGAGTGCCGCGGCCGCGTCCCGAAAGCGCGCAGTTCGGTCAGCTTCAGGAATGAATGAATTTGAGGCAGTGTTAAGCGGACGCGCATCGCTTGCCATCGTTCGGATCGTGAAAGTACATCGTGGGGTATTGTGCACCGTCCAGGGAAGGCTGTGTTCACCGATGTTCTGCACGCATGGATAAATAATCTAGATTGCATTGCGTAATTGCGCCAATGGCTTCGTACTTGGTGTAGGTGCCGGCGCAGCGAACTGCCGCCGCGTTCGGATATTGGAAAAGCGGCCGGTACGAAGGAGGCATGTCGTGGTCCCACTGTTGCATGACGTCAAGATTCTGGAACTGACTTCTGTCGTCATGGGCCCCTTCGCAGGCCAGATTCTGTCGGATCTGGGTGCCGACACGATTAAGGTCGAATCCTTGGAAGGCGACGTCGCCAGAGGGGCCCAGCCCGGGGCGGAAGCGGGCATGGGTGCGATGTACGTCAACAATAACCGCAATAAGCGCGTCATTGCCCTGGACCTGAAAAGCGCTGAAGGCAAGAAGATCATGGACCGCTTGCTGGCACGGTCCGATGTCTTTCTTCATAACATGCGGATGGAGGCGATCGACAGGCTCGGACTGACCTTCGAGCACGCGACCCAGCTCAATCCGCAATTGATCTATTGCTCTATCCTTGGCTTTGGGCAGGGCGGCCGCTATCGCAACCGGCCGGCCTTCGATGACGTGATACAGGCCGCCTGCGGACTCGCCGGTCTGTCGCGACAGTTCGGCGACGAGCCGCGTTTTATTCCCACGATCATCGCCGACAAGGTGGGCGCCCTTTACGCGGTCTACGGCGTGCTTGCCGCACTGCTGTCGCGCGCGCGCGGCTATCAGAGCGCGATCAATGTGGAGGCGCCGATGTTCGAGGCACTGGTGTCATTCCTGCTGAACGAGCATTTGGCGGACGCGACTTTCTCTGCGGCCCCGGACAGCATCGGTTACAGGCGCATCTTCGATGTCAACCGACGGCCGCATCGCACCAAGGACGGCTGGATCGCCGTGCTGCCTTACACGACGGAACAATGGAAGCGCTTCTTCCTCGCCAT
>JANYIY010000253.1 GCA_025358615.1 Gammaproteobacteria bacterium
GGCGCAGATCGAGCTGTTCGGCAATACCAAAAAATATCCAGTCGGTGTCTACGTGCTGCCGAAGCACCTCGACGAGAAAGTGGCACGCTTGCAGCTCTCCAAGCTGGGCGCGCAGCTGACGGAATTGACGGATACTCAAGCCCGCTACATCGGGGTGGAGAAGCAGGGTCCCTACAAAGTGGATCAGTATCGCTACTAAGGGTGCGGGGGAGTTTGCCTGATGGCTGCCAAATCGAGTTCCAAGGTGTATGCGGATGCTGCGTCCGCGCTCAAGGGCGCGGTCAAGGACGGCATGACGCTGATGTGCGGCGGCTTCGGCGCCTGCGGCATTCCTGAAAATCTCATCGATGCGCTGCGCGCGTCCGGGGTACGGAATCTCACCGTCGTGTCCAACAACGCGGGCCTCGATGGAGTTGGCTTGGGACTGCTGTTGCAAACACGGCAAATCCGTAAAATGATTTCTTCCTATGTGGGCGAGAACAAGGAGTTCGAGCGGCAGTACCTCGCCGGCGAATTGCAGATCGAATTCAATCCGCAGGGCACCCTGGCGGAACGCATACGCGCCGGGGGTGCCGGAATTTACGGCTTCTACACCAAGGTGGGCGCGGGGACGGAGGTCGCCAAAGGCAAGGAAACGCGCATCGTAGACGGCGAAACCTACGTCCTCGAAACGGGATTGACGGCCGACGTATCCTTGGTCAAAGCATGGAAAGGCGATACCGAGGGCAATCTCATCTATCGCATGACGGCGCGCAATTTCAATCCCAACATGGCGACCGCAGCGCGCGTGACCATCGCCGAAGTCGAGCAGCTGGTGGAGCCGGGAACACTCGATCCCAATAGCATCCATACTCCCGGCATTTTCGTCCAGCGCATCATTCAGGGTGCGAGCTATACGAAATTGATTGAGAAGCGCACGGTGCGCAAGCGCGAGGAGCAGGCAAATGCCGTGGTCGCGTGAGGATCTGGCGGCGCGCGCCGCGCGCGAATTGTCCGATGGTTTCTACGTAAACCTAGGGATAGGCATTCCTACCTTGGTGGCGAATTACATTCCGACAGGCATGAAAGTCGTGCTGCAGTCCGAGAACGGCATGCTCGGCACGGGCCCGTTTCCTTACGAAGGCGAGGAAGATGCCGATCTGATCAATGCCGGCAAACAGACGGTCACCGCGCTGCCGATGACGTCGTATTTTTCCTCCGCCGATAGTTTCGGCATGATTCGTGGCGGCCACATTGACCTGGCCATCTTGGGTGCCATGGAAGTCGCGGAAAACGGCGATCTGGCCAATTGGATGATCCCCGGCAAGATGGTGAAGGGCATGGGCGGCGCCATGGATTTGGTCGCCGGCGTGAAGCGCGTGGTGGTGGTTATGGATCACACTTCGAAGGAGGGCGATCCGAAATTCAAGACCCGCTGCGAGTTGCCTCTGACCGGCGCCAATGTGGTCGACATGCTGATCACGGATCTTGCGGTGTTCTCGCGGCCGAGCCGCAAGGATTCGTTCAAGCTGGTCGAACTGGCACCCGGTGTGACGGCGGAAGAGCTGCGCCGCAAGACACCGGCGCGCTTCGTAGCGTAGACCGAAGCGCTCGGCTCGCGTTTTTAGGCAGTCGCGGCTCGCAGGGTGGCGCGGCGATGCTGCTCATCGCGCACGTCCGCGTCGGTCAATCCGGTATTGGCGGCAATGATATCGACCAGACGATGCGCCGGGTCGCGCGGCAGAGTGACCTCATGAATGCGTTCCCAGATGCGAATGCGTTCTTCGGCGGTCTTCAAGCGCGAGCATTGTTCCGCTAAGTCGGTGCGGCGGCGTTCCGCGGCTTCGGCTTGTTGGTGCACCAAGCGCGCCCGGAAATCCATCATGGGATCTTCGCCGCTGGGTATCGAGGGGCGCCCCAAACTGGGGGTTGGCTTGTATTGGTTCACGCAAGTCTCCTGACGGGTTAGCCCATCAAGGTACCACTGTCTCGGGGGCAGCGAAGTACATTCGTATCGGGGCGCAGCCGGGCCCCCCGGGCGTCGCGCTACCAGTGCCGAAGACGCGCTCCGGGATGGCGGCATCCGGGACCGGCGTCATTGAGGCCGTTAAACGCTACTGCACGGCCGTGGTAGCGGGCTTGAAGCAGGCAGCCGCATTGAAGGTCGAGAATTCCGGCGGGATGTCGGTGAAGCCGTCCGCCTCATAGATGGCATCCCAGACGCGGCTGCTGG
>JANYIY010000256.1 GCA_025358615.1 Gammaproteobacteria bacterium
CAGGAGTGGCGGTACCACTCCAGCGCAGCGCCCGCGGTGTAACCCCAGGCGTCCGCGGCGTAATCGAATGTGCCGGCATCGATGGCTGCCCAATTCAAGAAATCGCTGCGCGGATCGTGGGCATATTGATTCATGTCGAAAACGTCGCCGACACTGAATTTTCCGATGGTGATCACCATACGGTTTTCGCGCCGAGTGCCGCCCAATTGGTTCGCTGCAGCATCGATCACCTGCGATGCTCCGTCGAAGTCTAGAGTCTGGCGAAAGAATAGCCGCGGCAGACGCAGGTAGGGCTGGTTCTTGCCGATCTTGTAGGCCTCGCCGCTGAGAAAGCCTGCGACCCCCAAAGTGTCGTCGAGACCGAAGCCCTGATCGATCTCGCCGTTGATCCAGACTTCGCCGCCCCGCCACAGCCGCCTGCCTAAGTACAGCGTGGCATCGGCAGTTTCGGCGCCGCGGCCGGGCGACAGGCTATTGGGTCCAGCATAGGGTGCGTTGAAGTTCGACGATTCCTGTTCAACGTAAGTGAATTGGCCATGCACGGCGAAGGATTCGGCGACGGGCATGTCGGGCGCCGGTTGGTCGGCCGCCAGCACAGGAATCGGCAAGTACGCGAGCAATGCCACAATCCAGAGCGCAACCCACACGCCGGGACAATTGAACTTATTCATTGACCGATTCTTCGTCCGACGTGCCCTATAGGTACTTCGTAACGCCCTGAATTTCTTTGATCAGTTCCCTGAATGGGCGCGGCAGCGCCTGAGAGGTCTCTTCCATGCAGTGGTGAATATGATCCTTGATGAGCTCTTTCTTGGCGTTGCCGATGGCCTTTTCCACTGCATGCAACTGCTGTGCTAGGTCCATGCAGGGACGTCCCAGCTCCACCATGTCGACTACCGCCGTTAGATGTCCTTGCGCGCGCTTCAAGCGCGCAGCGATGGCGGGAAACTTGTGCATGGATTGTAACTCCTGCGAATGGCTATCCTATCCTCCTAGATAGGATACGATTTAGTACGTAAAAAGACCACTCTGACTATCCACCGCGACGCGACCGTGAAGCGGGGGCGGCTAGGCGCTGGGGCCGAACATGCGGTCAATGGCCTTGAAATGCTTGCGCGCGTAGGCCAGCACTTCTGGGTCGGTGGGGTGGTCGGCATTCTCGACGGCGACGATGGCGCGGCCTAGTTGCGGGTTCTTGTCGCGCAAATAGCTCGCGAATTCTTGCTTGGTCTGTGCGGGGCCGATGATGAGCACTTCGTGGGCGCCGTCGAGTGCGTGCGCAACCTCGTCAAAGAAATGCGGATCGGCCGGCGACTTGTGGCCGCCATGCGCGCTCCTGCGGCTGTGCACGCGCTGATGCTGGTCATGCGCGTGAATCACGGCACTGCTCTGCTCGCTCGGACTGAATTGCCAGGTGGTGGCCTTTTGGTGGTCGATCCAGGCGACGGCGTGAAAATGTGACATTTATATTTCCCTTGTTAATTTGAGCATGGCGCGCGAGCGGATGGTCTATTGTATGCCGACGCGGGCTGCACGCACATGCGCGCATGTCGGTGTTTGTCCTACGCGCGGTGTGCCGAGGGAATGATGCCCAATGTGCTGACAATCAATGGTGGCTCCTCGAGTATTCGCTTTGCCCTGTTCGAAGTGAGTCTGCCGCCGACGCGGCTGTTGCAGGGGAATTTGGAGCGCATCGGCAGCGATGATGCGACCTTGAGCGTCGACTACGGCGACGGCAGCGCTGCGACCCGGAGCAAGGCCGATATCAAAGGATCGGCAATCGGGTATCTGATGGATTGGCTGGAATCGCAGCCACAGTTCCAGAGCATCGATGGGGTGGGGCACCGCGTGGTGCATGGCATGCTGCACTCCGATCCGGAACTTGTCACTCCGCAGCTATTGGATCAGCTCAGGACTCTCATCCCGTTCGATCCCGAACATTTGCCGCGCGAAATCGAATTCATCGAGGCGTTGGGCAGGCGCTACGGACAGCTGCCGCAGGTGGCTTGCTTCGACACGGCATTTCATCGAAGGATGCCGCTGGTTGCCATGCAATTGCCGATTCCGCGCCGCTATGCGGCCAAGGGTGTGCGGCGCTATGGCTTTCATGGACTCTCGTATACCTACCTGATGCAGGAATTGGCGCGGCTCGGCGACTCGGCCGCGGTCCGCGGCCGCGTCATCCTGGCGCACCTGGGCAATGGCGCGAGTCTCGCGGCGGTACGGGACGGACAGTGCATCGACACCAGCATGGGATTCACGCCGGCCTCAGGATTGGTCATGGGCACCCGATCGGGTGACCTGGATCCCGGTCTCATGAGTTATTTAGCATTGACGGAGGGCATGACCACCGCGCAATTTCAGACCATGGTCAATCATGAATCCGGCTTGCTCGGAATCTCGGACGTCAGTGCCGATGTGCGGAATTTGCTGGCACGCGAGGCCAGCGATCTACGCGCGGCACAGGCGCTGGCGCTGTTCTGCTACCAGGCGAAGAAATGGATTGGTTCCTTTGCCGCGGCGCTCGGCGGCGTGGACACGTTGGTATTCGCTGGCGGCATCGGCGAGCACGCCGCGGCGCTGCGCGAGCGCATTTGCGAAGGTCTGGATTTTCTCGGCATCAAGCTCGACCTCGAGGCCAACAGCCGCCATGCGCGCCTCATTTCTGCTGCAGCGGCACCGGTTGCGGTACGCGTGATTCGCACCGACGAGGAAGCCGTCATCGCGGCCTTGAGCATTCGGCTGCTGGGTTTCGAACCGACTTAGGAGGGGGACGATGCAACTTGAGGCGGGACCGACGCTCGATGAGGATCTGGCGCGAAAAATGCACGCCTACTGGCGTGCAGCGAACTACTTGTCGGTGGGTCAAATCTATCTCTGCGACAACCCGCTGCTGAAGCAGCCGCTGGCGCTCGCGCACGTGAAGCGCATGCTGCTGGGGCACTGGGGCACCACGCCCGGACAGAATTTCATCTACACGCATTTGAACCGGGTCATCAAGAAATACGATGTCGACATGATCTACATGTCGGGACCCGGACACGGCGGTCCGGCGGTGGTGGGCAGCACCTATCTTGAAGGCACCTACAGCGAGGTCTATTCGAACGTCAGTGAGGATGAGGCCGGCCTGAAACGGCTTTTTACCCAATTCTCCTTTCCCGGCGGTATTCCCAGCCATGCGTCGGCGGAATGCCCGGGCTCAATTCATGAGGGCGGTGAACTTGGCTACTCGCTGAGCCATGCATTCGGCGCGGTGTTCGACAATCCCGAGCTCATCGTGGCCTGCGTGATCGGCGATGGCGAGGCGGAGACCGGGCCACTCGCGACATCGTGGCATTCGAATAAGTTTCTCAATCCGGCAAGCGATGGCGCGGTGCTCCCCATTTTGCATCTGAACGGCTACAAGATTGCCAATCCGACCCTATTGGCGCGCATTCCTCGCGAGGAATTGCAGCAATTGCTGAGCGGCTACGGCTGGAATCCGATCTTCGTCGAAGGTCATGACCCCATGCCCATGCACGAGAGCATGGCAACGGCACTGGATCGGGCCATGGAGCAGATCAGACAAATTCAGATGCAAGCCCGCGTTCAAGGTAAGACGGAGCGCCCGCGCTGGCCAATGCTCGTATTCGCCTCGCCCAAGGGCTGGACCGGTCCCAAGATGATCGATGGCAAGGCAAACGAAGGTACTTTCCGATCGCATCAAGTGCCCCTGTCGGATCCGGCGAAGAATCCCGCGCATCTTGTGCAGCTGGAGAGCTGGCTGCGAAGCTATCGCCCGGAGGAATTGTTCGATGCGGCGGGCCGGTTGCGGCCTGAACTCAAAGCGCTGGCGCCGAGCGGCGTGCGCCGCATGGGCGCGAATCCGAACGCCAACGGCGGCATGCTGTTGCGCGATTTGCGCATGCCGGATTTTACGGAGTACGCCGTGCCGGTGCCTGAACCCGGCATCGGCGGCATCGGCGACACCCACGTCCTGGGAAAATTCTTGCGGGACGTGCTGAAGTTAAATGCGGCGCCGCGAAATTTTCGCATCTTCGGACCGGACGAGACTTTGTCGAACGGACTGGAAGCCGTGTTCGAGGTAACCAACCGCCAATGGCTCGCGGCCACGGCGGAAAATGACGAATTTCTGGCGCGTAGCGGCCAGGTCATGGAGATGTTGAGCGAACACCAATGCGAGGGTTGGCTCGAGGGCTATCTGCTCACCGGGCGGCATGGCCTGTTCAATTGTTACGAGGCTTTCATTCACATCGTCGATTCCATGTTCAACCAGCACGCCAAGTGGCTCAAGGTGACTGCGGGCCTGGCGTGGCGCCGCAAGATCGCCTCGCTGAATTACCTGTTGAGCTCGCATGTGTGGCGGCAGGATCACAATGGCTTTACACACCAGGACCCCGGGTTTCTGGACCACGTGATCAACAAGAAGGCCGAGATCGTGCGCGTGTATCTGCCGCCGGACGCGAACTGCCTGCTGTCGGTGATGGATCACTGCTTGCGCAGCCGGCACTACGTCAATGTGGTGGTGGCGGGCAAGCATCCGGCGCCGCAGTGGCTGTCGATGGATGCGGCCGTCAAACATTGCAGCGAGGGTATCGGGATCTGGCAATGGGCCAGCAACGATCAGCGCGCCGAGCCGGATCTGGTCATGGCCTGCGCGGGCGATGTGCCTACGCTGGAAACTTTGGCGGCGGTGTCCATCCTGCGCCGCGAGCTGCCGGAGCTTAAGGTCCGAGTAGTCAATGTCGTCGATTTGATGAAGCTGCAGCCGACCTCTGAACATCCGCACGGTCTTAGCGATGCCGACTTCGATTCGCTGTTCACCGAGGACAAGCCAGTGATTTTCGCCTTTCACGGCTATCCCTGGTTGATTCACCGCCTCACTTATCGGCGCCACAATCACGAGAATCTGCACGTGCGCGGCTACAAGGAGGAAGGCACGATCACCACTGCGTTCGACATGACGGTATTGAACGATTTGGATCGCTTTCACCTGGTGATGGACGCCGTCACGCGCCTGCCACAGACGGGCAGCCGGGGCGTTTATCTGCAGCAGAAATTGCGCGACAAATTGATCGAGCACAAGCGCTACATTGATCGGCACGGACAGGACATGCCGGAAATCAGGAACTGGCTGTGGCCGGGTTGATTGTATTGACACAGTGTCAATAATTATCTATCGTTCAGCCAATGTCCTACATCGCCGAACGTCGCGGAGAAGAGAAGGAGCGGCGCCGCGCCGAGATTCTCGATGCCGCTGAAGCGCTGTACGTAGAAAAGGGTTGGGACGCGCTGACCGTGGACCAGGTGGCGCGCAGCGCCCGCCTGTCCCGGGCCTTGGTATACGTGTATTTCCGCGACAAGGATGAGTTGCTGTTCGCCATCGGCGAGCGCGCCATGACGCTGGTGCGGGATCGCTTCGCCGCCGCCGTCGCGGAGCACCAACTGGGGCTCGACAAGGTCGAGGCAATCGGGCGAGCCTACATGACTTATGCATATGAATTTCCTCATTATTTCGACTTCTGTACGCGTTTCCAAGCGCACTCGGTGGCAGTCGATCCCGGCTCCCACGAAGGCGCCTGCCGTGCCGCCGGGGATGAGACGATCGGCGTGGTGGTGCGGGCCATTGAGGCCGGCATCGACGACGGCAGCATCCGCCCGGACATCGGCGAGCCGATTTTGTTAGCGACCTCGCTATGGGCCTTCACCCACGGGATCATCCAATTGGCCATGGCGAAGGGCACGGACCTTGCGAGATTCGGCGTTGCCATCCCCGAATTCAGCAATTACGCCTTTGGACTGATACGCACGGTCGCGCAAGCCACCACACCGAAGAATTGAGCCTTTTTTTACCTGGGAATTGACACATGTCCAATTTATCTACAGATGATGAAGAGTCTATCCGTCGCGTCCGTCACGTTGGCTCCTTCGGCGTAATGGCGGCTCTGGTGCTGAGTGCCTGCCACGGCAAGCCGCCGCCCGCCGCCATCCCCGCGATCGTCGTAGCATCGCCTGTGATCGCTGATTCCGGCGCGGACATAGGCGAGGCCATTCGCTACCCGGCGGAGGCGGTCGCGCGTTATTCGAACACGGCCTCGTTTCGCGTTGCCGGCAAGCTGATCGAGCGCAAGGTGCGGCTCGGCGATTCGGTTCACAAGGGACAGGTGATCGCCCTTCTCGATGCGGTCGACGCAGAAAAGCAGGCTGCCAGCGCGCAAGCTACGCTCGACGCAGCCGAACACCGCCTAGCATTTGCGCGGCAGCAGCTCGATCGAGACAAGGCACAATCCGCACAAAATCTCATCGCCACCAATCAACTGGAGCAAACACAGGACGCCTACGCCGCCGCCTTGGCTGGGCGCGAGCAGTCGGCGGCACAGTTGGCGGTGGCCCGCAACACGCTGCGATACAACTCGCTCGTTGCCGATCATGACGGCGTGATCACCAGCGAAAATGCAGATACCGGCCAAGTTGTCGCGGTGGGACAGGCCGTCTATGGTGTTGCGTGGACAGGCGACACCGACGTCATTCTCGATGCCGCCGCCAGTGATCTCTCGCGGATCTCCATCGGCCAGGCGGCAAGCATCACGTTAGCGGCGCTGCCGGGCCGACACTTCGAGGCACGCGTGCGTGAGGTGGCGCCCGCGGCCGATCTGCAAAGCCGCACCTATCGCGTCAAGCTCACTCTAATTCAGGCGCAAGCCGACGTGCGCCTGGGCATGACCGGCGACGCCTTGCTGTCGCCCATGGGCGCCGTGGGCGCCGCGGCCGGCCCGCGGACCTTCAAGATTCCGGCCACAGCCATTTTTCACCACGGCAGCGCACCCGCGGTCTGGGTGATACGCAGCAAGGATTCGACTCTGGAGCTGCGCCCGGTGACGGTGCGCAGCTACGGCGAGCGTACGGCCATCGTTGCCGATGGTCTGCGCGATGGCGACAACATCGTGCTGGCCGGAGTGCACACGGTGTTCGCCGGCGAGCACGTAAAGCCGGTCAAGCCGCTGTTTGCAGGAGACAGCGATGGACGCCGCTAGCCGCCGCTTCAATCTGTCGAGCTGGACGCTGGCGCACCAGCCGCTCGTAATTTTCGCGCTAGTGCTGGTGACGCTGTTCGGCGTGCTGTCATACGGCAAGCTGGCGCAGTCCGAGGATCCGCCGTTTACGTTCAAAGTCATGGTGATCCACACGGTATGGCCCGGCGCCACCGCCCGGCAGGTGCAGGAGGAGGTCACCGACCGGATCGCACGCAAGCTGCAAGAGACGCCCGACGTCGACTTCCTGCGCAGTTATTCGCGGCCGGGTGAATCGACACTGTTCTTCACCATCAAGGACTCGGCGCCTCCCTCGCAGGTGCCGGACACTTGGTATCAGGTCCGCAAGAAAGTCGGCGACATGGTGCACACGCTGCCCGCCGGCATTCAAGGACCTTACTTCAACGACGAGTTCGGCGATGTGTACACCAACATCTATGCATTGCAGGGCGATGGTTTCTCGCCGGCGCAGCTGCATGACTACGCCGAACGACTGCGAACGGAAATGCTGCGCGTGCCTGACGTCAACAAGGTCGACTTCATTGGCGATCAAGAACAGCGTGTCTACGTGGAAATCGCCAACGCGCAGCTCGCAAAGCTCGGCCTGACGCCGCAGCAGATCGCCGACGCCGTGAATGGCCAGAATTCCGTGGCCGGCGCGGGAATTTTCGACACTGCCGAAGACCGGGTCTATGTGCGCCCGACCGGACAAATTAACGACATCGACAAGCTTGGCGATACTTTGATCCGGGTGAATGGCCGTAGCATTCGCCTGGGCGATATCGCCACTATTAAACGCACCTACACCGAACCGAAGACCGAGACCATGCGCTTCGAGAATGGCGACGTGCTCGGGATCGGCGTGACCATGGCGCCGTCGGGCGATGTGATCGTGCTGGGCAAGAAACTCGATGCGCTGACCGCGCGGCTGCGCACCGAACTGCCGGCAGGGCTCAAACTCAGTCAAGTGGCCAGCATGCCTGAGGCAGTCGGACACTCGATCGACGACTTCGTCGAAGCGGTCGCCGAAGCGATCGGCATCGTCCTGGTGGTCAGCCTGATCAGTCTCGGTTTCCGCACCGGAATGGTCGTGGTGATTTCGATTCCGCTGGTGCTGGCGGCAACCGCGCTGTGCATGTATCTGTTCCACATCGGCCTGCACAAGGTGTCGCTGGGCACCCTGATTCTCGCGCTTGGCCTGCTGGTCGACGATGCCATCATCGCGCTGGAGACCATGGCGGTGAAACTCGAGCAGGGATTCGACCGGCTGCATGCGGCGGCGTTCGCCTACACCAGCACTGCGTTTCCCATGCTCACCGGTACGTTGGTGACGGTCTCGGGCTTTCTGCCCATCGCGCTGGCGAAATCCGGTACTGGTGAATATACGCGCTCGATATTCGAAGTATCCGCGATCGCCTTACTGCTGTCGTGGCTGGCCGCCGTAGTCGTGATTCCCTTGCTGGGTTACCGAATATTGTCCGAACATCCGACCCGCCGCGCATTCGGTTTTCACAAGGATGCGGAGCGAGACGCCGCTGCGCCGCAGAGCCCGCAGCACGACGTTTATGACACGAAATTCTACCGGCGCCTGCGCGGCTGGATCAGCTGGTGCGTCGACCGGCGCGGATTGGTGCTCGCCGTGACGCTGGGGCTGTTCGTGGTGGGCCTCGCGGGATTCAAGCTCATACCACAGCAGTTCTTTCCGAGTTCGGATCGGCCGGAACTGCTGATCGACTTGCGCCTGCCGGAAGGGGCATCGTTCAGCGCCACCTTACGCCAAGTGCAGCGTTTCGAGGATACCTTGAAGGGCCGTCCGGAAATCGATCACTTCATCGATTTCGTCGGAGCGGGGGCGCCGCGATTCTATTTGCCGCTTGATCAGCAACTGTCCACGCCGAACTTCGCGCAATTCGTCGTGACGGCAAAGAGCGTCAAGGATCGCGAGCGCCTGGCAGGGATCTTGGGCGAAGTGCTGCACAGCGAGTACGCGTCCATTCGTACCCGAATCAGCAGGCTCGAGAATGGCCCGCCGGTCGGTTTTCCCGTGCAATTCCGCGTTACCGGTCCCGAAATCGGCGCTGTTCAGCAGCTGTCGGAAAAGGTCGCCGAGGTGGTGCGCGGCGACCAGGACACGACCAACGTGCAATACGACTGGGATGAACCGGCGGAGCGTTCGGTGCGCTTCGAGGTCGATCAAAGCAAGGCGCGCCAGCTCAACATTGCGTCGCAGGATATCGAAAACTATCTACAAATGTCTCTGACCGGTTACACCATCACGCAGTTTCGCGAACACGACAAGCTCATCGGCGTGGACCTGCGCGCGCCGCAAAGTGACCGCGTCGATCCGTCGCAGATTGAACGCCTGGCGATGCCTACGCCGAGCGGCACGGCCGTGCCGCTGGCGGCGCTCGGCCGATTCACTTACGGATTGGAGTACGGGGTGGTTTGGGAACGCGACCGACAGCCGACCATTACCGTACAGGCCGACGTGCGGCACGGTGCGCAGGGGATTGACGTCACCACCCGGATCGAGAAGGCGCTGGCGGGGCTGCACCAGCAGCTGCCGGTCGGGTACCGTATTGAGATAGGCGGCGCGGTCGAAGAGAACGCCAAAGCGCAGGCTTCGATCAACGCGCAAATGCCGCTGCTGGCGATTGCCGTACTGGTGTTCCTGATGCTGCAGTTGCAGAGTTTCAGTCGTGTGCTGATGGTGGTGCTCACCGCACCGCTCGGACTGATCGGGGTAGTGGCAGCGTTGCTGCTGTTCCGCATGCCTTTCGGTTTCGTAGCCATGCTCGGGACAATTGCGATGTTCGGGATCATCATGCGCAACTCGGTAATCCTCGTGGACCAGATCGAGCAGGACATCCGCCTGGGTCACAGCCGCTTCGACGCCATCATTGGGGCAACAGTGCGCCGCTTCCGTCCGATCACACTGACCGCAACGGCCGCGGTCCTGGCTTTGATTCCGCTGCTGCGAAGCAATTTCTTCGGTCCAATGGCGACGGCGTTGATGGGCGGGATCACGGTGGCAACCGTGTTGACGGTGTTCTACTTGCCGGCGCTGTATGCAGCGTGGTTCCGCGTGCGCCGCGATGAGGTTCCGGGGGAGCTGACGGCATGAAATATTCAAGTATTTGCATTACTGCGTTTTGCTTGAGCGTCGCCGGGTGCGGCGCATTTGGACCCGCGCGCGAACCGCCGCAGTTGCCGTCAACGGCGCATTATTCCATTACCGCGCAGGCGCAGCGGTTGCCCGCCGCGGATGGAATCGCTCAGCGTGTGGCCATTGGCGGGCAGCCAGTGTCGCAGTGGTGGAAGGCCTATCAGTCGCCTGAGCTTGACGGCTTGGTCGAGGAAGGGCTGGAGCATAGTCCGACTCTCGCCGCGGCACAGCACACGCTTCAGGCGGCGCGCGAAGCCCTGCGCTCGCAAATCGGCAATTCAATGGTGCCGAGCGTCGACCTGGGCTTTGACCCGTCGCGCCAGCGGGCACTGGGCATTCCGATTCTGCCGCATGAGCAGACCTTCCTATACAACGTGTTCGACGCGGAGGTCAAAAGCTCGTACACCTTCGATTTCTTCGGCGCCGCGGTGCTGGCCAACCGTGCGCTAGCACTGCAAGTCAAGCAACAGGCCTTCGAGCTCGAGGCGACGCGCCGCGGGCTCGCGGTTAATATTGTGGTGGCGGCCATCAACGCCGCGGCGCTCAAGGTCGAGGTCGCCGCTACGGAACAATTGGTGGCGCTCGGCGAGCAGCGCGCTCGGCAGACCGCCGCGCGCCACGAGCTTGGCAGCGCATCGCAAGATGACGTGCTTGGCGCAGAAGAGGATGCGGCCAATGCCGCCGTCACGCTGCCGGCACTGCGCGCGAAACTGCTGGCGGTTCGTCACGCTGAAGCCGTGCTGTTGGGGCGCACGCCGGACCGCGCGCCCGACCCGCTTGCCTTGGACGCGCTGCACCTGCCGGATACCGTGCCGGTCTCGGTGGCGACCGACCTGTTGCATCAGCGGCCGGACATCCTGGCGGCCGAAGCGAACGTCCGGGCAACGGCGGATGAGGCCGGAGCGGCGGCGGCGTCGATGTTTCCGTCGTTGACCCTGTCGGCAGCCTACGGACGCGGCGGCTTCGATTGGTCGACCTTCGCGTCGCCGGCCGGGGCGATATGGAGTGTCGGCGCGTCGCTGACCCAGCCGATATTTCACGGCGGCGCATTGCTTGCCCGCAAGCGTCAGTACGAGGCGGCTCACGACGCCGCCGTGGCGCAGTACAAGCAAACCGTGCTGGCCGCGTTTCAGAATGTCGCCGATACGTTGGTCTCGCTCGCAGAGGATGCCAATACGCTCAACCAGACGCGCCGTGCCGCGACTGCGACCGAGTCCATGCAGCGCAACACCGAATCCCGATATCGGCTGGGCGCGACCTCGTTCTACGCGACGTTGACCGCAGGCCAGCAGTACCAGAACGCGAAGGTGCAGTACCTACGCGCACGCGCAGCGCGCCTCGCCGATACCGCGGCGCTGTTCGACTCCATGGGTAATCCACCGCCGCAGCCCCTGCTGGGTGCGCGGTGACCGGCAACGGCCTCAGGCGGCGGGCGTTGCGAGTGCTGCCGCCGTAGCGGCCGGCGGTGCAGCGGAGAGGTGCGTCGCTATCGCCCGCCACCATGCGGCCGTCAGCAAATCCGCATGGTGCCCGGTGAATACGCCACTGAGGGCGGGCGGAATGGAGAGGAAGGGCAGCCAAGTCTGCGGAAAGACATCGCTCGGCCCATAGTGAAACCAAGGCTCGCCGCTGGTTTCTTCTTCCTCGCAGGTCGCCTGCGGCAGATCGCGAAACACACAGTCCGTTACCAGGCCGATCTCGTCGTAGTCGTAGAAAATCACCCGGCCGTGACTGGTCACGCCGAAGTTCTTCAGCAGCAAGTCGCCTGGAAACACATTGCTGGCCGCGAGGTCGCGCAGCGCATTGCCGTAGTCGATGATGGCGGACTCGGCGGCGGCCGGTTCCGCCTCGCGCAGGTACAAATTGAGCGGCCGTAGGCGGCGCTCGATGTAGCAGTGTTCGACGATCAAATCGTCGCCCTCGATGCGGCAGCTTTCGCTCGCCTCGTTCAGCAGCTCATCGGCCAGCGCCGGCATAAAGCGCGCGCGCGGCAGGCGCAGGCGCTTGAACTCCTGGGCGTCGACCAAACGGCCGGCGCGGTCATGCCGAAACACGAATTGATAGCGCTCGATGACGTCTTCGCGCGTGCTGGTTTTGGGCGCGCCAAAGCGGTCGCGGATCACCTTGAACACCAGGTCGTGCGAGGGCAGGGTGAACACTATCATCACCAGGCCACGCTCTCCGGGTGCGTGCACGAAACTGTCGATGGACTTGTCCAGATGGCGCTGCAGCGTGAAGTAGCGCTCGGTTTTTCCCTGCTTGGCGCGCCCCAGCACGGTGTACAGCTCATCGATGGATTTGCGCGGCATGAAGGAACGCAACAAGGTGATGGCCGCGCTCACCACCGGCAGATCGACGTGGAAATAAGAGCGCGCATAGCCGAACACCGACCCCACGTCGGCGCGCGACAACATGACGGCGTCGACTTGCACACCCTTGGGTGAGTTGGTGAAGGCCAGCACCAAGGGCGTGATCGAACCGTCGCCGATGAGACGGCCGACCACAAAGGCATGCGTGTCGCGGTAGAACAGGGGCTCAATCAACTCGATGCATTCGGGATGGCCGCGGTGCCGCCCGGATTCGAAGTAGCGGCCGATTTCGGCACTGATGCGATGCACGGCGCCATCCGTATCCTCGATGGCCGCGCCAAAGGGCAAATCGCTGAGTATTTCGCGCACCGCTGTCGGCAACGAGGCGCCCACCCGGTACACCCGGATGGGCACCGCTCCGGAAGCACGGCCGACGCTGGTGGCGCAAAATTCCACTTCCGGGTTGACGCCCACCGTGCCGAACAAATCGCGGGTGACGGAATTGAAAAATGTGCGGTAGAAGTCGCTGTCGGGACGGCGCGCCACGATGATTTCGTAGGCGCGCTTGATGTCCACCCACAGCGCGACGTCGGTGCGCTGCTCCCGCAGTTCATCGGCGATGACTGCGACCGCCCGCGCGACGCGCAGTTCGTATAGCTCAATACGGGCGACCGCATCGAGCTGGGCGGTGTGCCAATCCGCGGCGAGAAAATTCAGCGCCGCGCGCCGCGTGATCCGTCCGAACTCCTCGTTATACAGTCGGAAATGTTCGGCAATCACCGCGGCGTGGTCTTTCGCGGTGACCCCTTCCTTGATCGCGGCAGAACCGGCGGTGCTCATAACTTGGCGTGGGCCGCGTTAGGCAACCACCCGCTTCGGCCCGGATTTCGCCGGCGTGTTGAATTGCTCAGCCTCGGTGCTGCCGGCCATCGCGCCGGTGGAATGCGAGCCCGCGCTGATCGCGGTTTGCACGGCATCGAAGTAGCCGGTGCCGACGAAGGCCTGGTGCTTGGTGGCCCGATAACCTTGCGCTTCCTGGCCGAATTCGCGCTGTTGCAGTTGCGAGTAGCCGAGCATGCCGTCCGCGCCATACGCCGACGCCAGTTCGAACATGGATAGATTCAATGCATGCCATCCGGCAAGCGTGATGAATTGGAAACGATAGCCCAACGCCGCCAGATCTTCGCGCCAGCGCTTCATGGATGCTGCATCGAGTTTGGCCGCCCAGTTAAACGACGGCGAACAATTATAGGCGAGCAGCTTGCCCGGGAACTTGGCGTGAATGGCCGCGGCGAAACGTTTTGCTTCGGCCATGTCCGGCTTGGAAGTTTCGCACCATATGAGGTCCGAATAAGGAGCGTACGATAGGCCGCGATCGATGGCCTGTTCGATGCCGGCTTTCACATAGAAGAAGCCCTCGCTGGAGCGCTCGCCCGTCAGGAAGCGCGTGTCCCGCGGATCATGGTCGGTGAGCAGCAAGTCGGCCGCGTCGGCGTCGGTGCGGGCAATGATCACTGTCGGGACGCCCATCACGTCCGCTGCCAGGCGCGCGGCCACCAATTTGTTGATCGCCTCGCCGGTGGATACCAGCACCTTGCCGCCCAAGTGGCCGCATTTCTTGGCGGAGGAGAGCTGATCTTCGAAGTGCACGGCGCCGGCACCGGCGCGAATCAGGGCCTTGGTCAACTCGAAGGCATTGAGATTGCCGCCGAAGCCGGCCTCGGCATCGGCGATGATGGGGACTAACCAGTCGATGTCGGTCTTGCCGTCCATGTGATGAATTTGATCGGTGCGCAGCAGCGCATTGTTGATGCGCTCGACCATTTTCGGCACCGAGTCGACGGGATACAGGCTTTGATCCGGATATACCTCGCCCGCAGAATTGGCATCGCCGGCGACTTGCCAGCCCGAGCAGTAAATCGCCTTCAGGCCCGCCTGGGCGCATTGAATGGCTTGATTGCCGGTCATGCACCCCAAGCCCGCAATAACCGGTTCGCTGTGTAATTGGCGCCAGAATTTCTCTGCACCCAAGCGCGCCAGGGAATATTCGATGTGCACCGAACCGCGCAGTTTCGCCACGTCGGCCTGGGTGTAGGGACGCTCGATACCTTGCCAACGTTCGTTCGATTTATCGCTCAATTCCATTCTCCTTGGGGGTCAAACATGCGCGAGCTTGCTTCTCGGATTGGGACCAGCTTAAATGATCGGCAGCGAGTATTTACACATTAGAAATTTCACAGTGTGAATTTCACATCGAGGTGACTAATGACAACCAGCGTTCTAATGCTCGCGCAGCGAGCACTAACGGACGGGGTCGCATCGACCCCGTTAAGAGTTGCGCGAAGCGCATGGGAACATTGATCCGGCAGGGGCATTTCCTCGGAACCAAGCTTCGGTCCTTGCGCAAACGCAATGGACTGACCTTGGACGAGTTGTCGGCCCGCTGCGTGCAAATCGACGCGGCGGGGGCGCCCTCGGTGTCCTACCTGAGCATGGTGGAGACCGGCAAGCGTATGCCCTCGGCCGATATGCTGGATATGCTGGCAGGGATTTTCAGCAAGGATGCGCGCTGGTTTCTTGACGAAAATACTGAGGTCGAGGCCTCCCCGGCGCAGCGCGAGCGCGGCGGGCTCGAGGCCATGCCCTTGGAACCCGCCTTTCTGTTCTCGCATGAATTGCTGCAAAACGCCCTGCCCGAACTGCTGTCGCAGACCGGCACCACGGGCCGGCAATTCGCGCAGTTGTTGATTCGCGTTTGGCAGGAGACTCGCCACAATAACTTTCCCGACATTGAGCGCGCCGCCGAGGAGTGCGGCAAGCGCCAAATGCCGTTGGATTTGCAGGCCGTGATGGCCATCTGTAAGCGCCATTCGCTTACCGTGCGTTGGTTCGACGGCGACGCCCGAAAGCCCAGCGGCGCCCTGGTGCGATCGCAATTCGAAGCGCCCGGGACGGTACTGATCAATGAGCGGCTGCGCAACCAAGAAGAGCGGCTGAAATACGAACTGGCATTCTTCATCGGCCATAAGGTTCTGCACAATGGCGATGGCGCCATTTCGCCGCACAGCGCGCTGCACTCAGCCGATGGTGATGTGGCTGGGACCGTGGGCGGCATGGGCGCACAGGATGTGCTGTATGCGTGGCGCGATTTCGAATGCAGTTTTTTTGCCGGCGCGCTGTTGTGTCCGCGCGTGCCGTTTCGCCGCTACTTGATTCGCGAGGCGCACAGCGTCTCGGCCTGCCACAAACTCGGCGTGACGCCGGCGCTGGTCATGCGGCGCATGACGGCCGTGTCGCCTTATCGACATTGGCATTTCTTCGATGCGTACGCGCCAGGCTACCTGCGCGCCGTGTATCGCGGCAACGGCATCCCGCTGCCCTGGGGCAATATGAGCCTGGTGTCAGATCCCTGTCCGCGATGGGCGGTATTTCGCCTGCTACAACAGCATCCTGCGGCACCCGCGCTGCAAGGACCAAAGGCGCAGATCTCCGTGATGCAGGATGGCAAACGAGCGCGGTTGTATTGCTGCCATTCCCTACTCACGCGCGATGCGCTCGACGAATTGCACGTGCTCTCGGTGGGCGTGGATCTTTTGCCGGCGCTCGATGCGCAGGGCTTCGATGGCGAGGAAATCGTCGCTGCGGTTGCCGAAGCCTGCCGGCGCGGCGGTGGCGATGGTGTCATCCCAGAGCAGGCCGCGACTGCCATTCGCGCCGCCTCGCAGGTGCTGAACATCGCGTGGATTGCCGACGCGCTTGATTCACCCGCGAGTGTCATCTGTCCGCGCAGCGGCGCCTGTCCGCGCCAGCCGCAAGGGTGCGTGTAGCGTCGAATGGCAATGCACGCGTTTTGTGCTTGCAGGACAATTTCATTGCTGGCATTATACAAGCATGGCAATTCAGATTAATATTCGTAATGTTCCTGAGAAAGTGCGCGACGAATTGGCTTCCCGAGCGGCGTTGCAGGGCAAGTCGATGCAGGAATTCTTGCGCGCTGAACTGGAACGCTTGGCGGCTCGACCTTCGATCGACGCGTGGCTGCGGCAAGTGCGCAAGAGAAAGCACGCTGCGCAGACTCGCGTTTCCTTCAAACAACTGATCGAAACAAGAGACGCTGACCGACGCTGACCGACGTTGAGCGCCGTCGTTGATTCATCGCTGCTGGTGGCCGCGCTGGTTGACGTTGGCCCACATGGCGTTTGGGCTGAAAACGTTCTCGTTAGCGGATCGTTACATGCCCCAGAACTGATATACGCGGAAACGACCAATATCCTTCGCCGGCTGGAGCGTGCGAAGATTATTACGACGGCGGAGGCGAACGGGGCGCAGGATGATCTCATGCAGCTCGACATCGAGCTTTTCCCTTTTGAGCCTTTTGCGGGACGTATCTGGGAACTACGCCATAACGTCACAAGTTACGATGCTTGGTACGTCTCGTTAGCGGAGGCGCTCAAGCTGCCGCTGGCGACGCTCGATGAGCGCCTCGCCAAATCCAGCGGAGTCGCCTGCAAATTCCTGACGCCGGGTCTTTAAGGAAACAGTTTCTTCGCCGTCTCGGCAATCAACTGGCCCTGATGGCGTGCGCCATCCAGCTCAATCTTGCTGGGTTGGCGCTGTCCCTGTCCACCCGCAACGGTCGTTGCACCATAAGGACTGCCGCCGACAATTTCGTCCAGAGTCATCTGTCCCTGGTGGCTGTAAGGCAGTCCGACAATGACCATCCCATAGTGCAAGAGATTGGTGATGATGGAAAACAGCGTTACCTCTTGGCCGCCATGCTGGGTGGCGCTAGACGTGAACGCGCCGCCGACTTTGCCGTGCAACGCGCCTCGCATCCATAGGCCGCCCGCCTGATCGAGAAAGCTCGCCATCTGAGAGGCGATACGGCCGAAGCGCGTCGGGCTGCCAACGATGATGGCGTCGTAGTTCGCCAACTCCTCGATGTTCGCCACCGGCGCTTTCTGATCGAGCTTGAAATGAGCCGCTTTCGCCACTTCCAGCGGTGTGGTTTCCGGCACGCGCTTGACATCGACGCTGGCACCGGCCGTTCGAGCACCCTCGGCGATGGCGTTCGCCATGGTCTGCATGTGACCGTAGGTGGAATAGTAGAGGACCAGTACTTTTGCCATATCAATCTCTAGTTTGCGGCGACCCGTGCCAATTCCGAACAGCTTATGCCGGTGATCATTCCAGAACAAGATGGCCTAATCAGCGTAGACTAATCCAGTAATGTAAGGAATCACGTGCTGGATCTCAACGAAGTTAGGATGTTCGTGCAGGTGATTCGCGCCGGCAGCTTTGCAGAGGCCGCACGGCGATTGGGGGTGCCTCCCAATACCTTGAGCCGGCGAATACGTCAGCTCGAATCCGGCCTCGACACGCGCTTGATGCAGCGTTCCACCCGCAAGTTGACGTTAACGGCAGCGGGCAACGCCTTTTTTGAGCGTTGCGCGCCCGCAGTGGACGGGGTATTGGACGCGGGAAAGGCGCTGGCCGGCGACAGTCAGACTCCCGCCGGCACCGTACGTATTGCGGCGCCCGCCGACTTCCTGGATTTTTTTCAGGTCGAATGGGTATGGCAATTTCTGTCCGCCCATCCCAAGGTGCGCCTAGATTTCGTGCTGAGCGATGCCCGGGCGGATCTGATCGAGGAGGCCATCGACGTTGCATTTCGCGGCGGTGCCGTTTCAGATCGGCGGCTGGTGTTTCGCCAGCTGATGTCGCAATCCTCCAAGTTGGTTGCCAGTCCCAGCTATGTGCAATTGCGCGGCAAGCCGGGCACGTTGCAGGACTTGAACCGGCATGATTGCCTAATCGCCTCGGCACGGACCAGTTCCGCCATTTGGAGTCTGCGCGGCCCTGCAGGCAGTGAGGAGGTGAAAGTCAGCGGACGATTCAGCGCCAACAGCGCGCGGATTCTGCTCAAGGGTTGCCTGTCAGGATTAGGCATTGCGCTGCTGCCGAGCGTGTTGATCGCTCCACATCTGCACGCCGCTCGCTTGGTTCACGTATTACCCGGCTACACGCGCGAGGGCGCGGATCTTAATGTCATACTGCCAAGTAATCGGCAGATTCCCACCGCCGTGTCAGCCTTCGTCGACTTCGTCACCGACAAGCTTCGGGCCATGATTGACAGCGCGTCGTCTGAGGCGGCGGCGATCACGGCAGCTAAGCGTCGACGGAGATGAGTCAGATGGTGCAGGGCAAGTGGAATATCACTCTGAAGACGCCCATGGGCGAAAAATCCGGCGTGCTGGAACTCAACGCCGCGGGCACGAAGCTCACGGGATCGCTGTCCGATGGCGAACACTATGTGGCCATCACCGATGGCAAGCTCTCAGGCAATCGGCTCAGCTGGTCGGCCCAGATAGCCAAGCCGATGAAGATGAATATCAAATTCACCGCCACGGTCGACGCGGACCGCATCAGCGGCGACGCCAAGCATCTGCTCGGCAAGGCAACGTTTATCGGCACTCGCGCCTGAGGCGCGGCGCAGATGCACTCATACTTGGTCCGTTGCTAGCGGATGGGCCAGTAAATTTCGGTGCGCAATTTCTCCGCCGGGGTGCTACCGGGATTGTCGATGTACCATGAAATCGGCGTTGCGGCTGCTGTATAGGCGTGCGCGGCCATGAATGCGCGATAGACGTCGTAGGTCTTAGGCAGTGTGTCATACGGTCCCACGTGCGTGGCCTTGAGTGCTTGACCCGCATAGCTCTGAACCACCTGCACATTGTCGGCAGCGCTGACATCGGCGCGCTCGATGGGTACGCCCGCCTGAATGCTAAAGGTGGTCGCCGTCATCTCGCCATCGATTCCGAGCGGAGCGCCGGCGCGCTGCAGCTTGTTCTTGGCCATGAATTTGCCGATCTGCGCATAGCCGTCGGCATAGGCTTTGGAAATCGAGGCCGTGTCTTTGGGCGAGGTCTCGGTCACCACCAGAATGGGCATGGCCTTGAGTTCAACCGGCTCCGCTATGAAGCCTGTGATGTCCACATTCGGCATGCCTTCGACCAGGGCTTTTAGTTTGTTCAATCCGGTCTCGTAGTCCTTGCCGATCATGCGATCCATCATCAGCCCAAAGTAGTGCGCGATGGGGCTCGCGCCCATGTCGATGTCCAGCGTCCACGTGACGCGCGTCGACGTTCCGGCCGGCGCCAGCAGCAGCGCGGACTTCGCCACTCCCATCTTGCCGAAGTCGATATCGCTGGCGACCGATTCGTTGAGGGTGGAGGCGGTGATCACCTGCGTACCCGAGCCCACCTTGTCGTTGCCCGTCCAAACGAGCTTTGCGCCGACGCCATCGCGTGCGCCCTCGGTGCTTTGATGCATGTTCGGGTCCAAGTCCTGCCAGGGTGACCACTGGGGAAACAGCTGAAACGAGTTGATCGTGGCGTATACCAGGCTTGCGGGCCGATCGATGCTAATCGAGCGCGACACGCGCGTGTTGCGCGGCAGCAGAAGACCCACGACGGCGAGTACGACGAGCACTGCGACCACGATGACAAGGATTCTTTTGAGCACGATCCCCTCCGGCTCTTATTGGTAGTTTCCCCGTCTATTGTACGGCGATCCCCTAGTGTAGCGCGCGGCCTCGGTCCCTACAGCTTCCACGTGGCGGGCCGATATCGGTTGTGGACCATGCACATCTTGAAACGCCAAATTGAACGCGTGGACGGTCCGCTGCTGCATGGGATGCTGGCGGGATGCGTCGTCCTGGTGATTTCCTCCCTCGGCCTGTTCTTTATTTGGCATTCGGCACGGGAGGCGCAACTCGACACCGTGCGCACCGAGCTCAAACAACTGGCGCGGGTTGCCGCCACTCTGATCGATGGCGACCGACATCGGCTGATTAAGTCGCAAGCCCAGGCCGGCAGCCCCGAGCACCTGGACTTGCTGGCGCCGCTGGTTAAATTTCACAAGGCGACGTCCGGCATCATCTATGTCTATACCGCCATTATCGATGCCAATCGGATTTACTACATTTTAGGCACGGACTATCTGTACCGCGTGAACGGCGACAGTGAAACACCCGAGTCCATCATGGCGCCGCATGACACATGGGATCCGACGCTGCGCCGCGCACTGGAACGACACGAGGTCGCGGTGAACGAGCAACCGGTGAAGGAGACGGTGCGCAGCTACATGAGTGCCTACGCGCCGTTCTACGACTCGCGGGGTGCTTTCGTCGGGGTGATCGGCGTCGACATGTGGGTGCGCGATTTCGACGCACGCATCGCCGCGATACGCCGGGCCGGCATTGGAGCGTTCGTCGCCGTCGCCATGTTGTCGCTGCTCACCGGATTCGTGCTGTTTCGCTTGAGCCGTAGCGCCCTGCGCTCGCGGCGCCGTGATCGAATCATTCAAGCGAGACTGGCGGACGCCAAGCGCCAAGCCGAGGTTCACGCGCGACGCGCCGAGGCTGCCTCGAACGCGAAGAGCGATTTTCTCGCCATGATGAGCCACGAGATCCGTACTCCCATGAATGGCGTGCTGGGCTTCGCCAATCTGCTGCTTGAAACTCCCTTGAATGCGCAGCAGCGCGAGTTCGCCGAGACCGTGCAGCGCTCGGGCGACGCGCTGCTCGCCCTCATCAACGATGTGCACGATTACTCGAAAATCGAGGCCGGCCGGATGACCGTGGAGGAGATTGATTTCGATTTACGCGCGGTATGCAATGAGGCGCGATCGATTTTGCAGGCCGCGGTGGCCGAGCGGAAACTCGTCATGAGCTTGTCCTACGATGAAGCGCTGCCCCAGAATCTCCGCGGCGACCCGGTGCGCATACGCCAGGTATTGCTCAATCTGGCGAGCAATGCCGTGAAGTTCACGGAGCGGGGCACCATTCGCATCGAGGCGTCGCGGCTGGACGAAGGCCACCTCAAGATCTGCGTCATCGACAGCGGCATCGGTATCACCAGTGAGCAACTCGATCGCCTGTTTCGGCGCTTTACGCAGGCGGACTCCTCGACCACGCGGCGCTATGGCGGAACGGGGCTTGGGCTTGCCATCAGCAAGACGCTGGTGGAACTGATGGGCGGCAGCATCGGTGCCGAGAGCCGGCCGGGCAGTGGCTCGACTTTCTGGATTACATTGCCGCTCATCGCGGCCCTTGAGGCGCCAATGGTCGCGGTCGCAGCTACCGCCGCAGTGCCCGCTGCGACGTTAGCAGCGACGCTCACCGCTGCGGTGGAGCGGGGCGCAAGCCGATTGCTGCTGGTCGAGGATAATTTCGTCAACCAACGGGTTGCCGTCTACATGCTGAGCAAGCTAGGTCATCAAGTGGATGTGGCCATGCATGGGCGCGAGGCCATCGACATCCTGAGCAAGGCCCGTTACGACCTGGTGCTCATGGATTGTCAGATGCCGGAAATGGATGGCTTTGAAGCGGCCCGCGTGATTCGCGATCCCACCTCCGCGGTGCTCGATCACGCGGTGCCGGTGGTGGCGATGACGGCCAATGCGTTTCCCGAGGATCGGTCTCGCGCGCTGGCCAGCGGCATGAATGATTTTCTGGCAAAGCCAGTGGACCGCGCAGTACTCGCCGCCACGCTCAACAAATGGCTCAAGCCCACGGAGCATAACGAGCCACGCGCCGCCGTCGGCTAGGCGCGGTCGTTGAGCATCCGCCCGGCAGGCGCTTTCGCCATGCAGGCGCGTTCGCCTACGAGGTGCCGCTATCGCTCAATTCGCCCGTCGCGGTTTGAATGTAATTCTGCAGACCCATTTTGTCGATGAGCCCCAATTGCTCTTCGATGAAGTCGATGTGTTCTTCCTCGCTCCTCTGGATGAGAACCAGCAGCTCGCGAGTGACGTAGTCCTTGACCGCCTCGCAATGGGCGATGGCCGCGTCGTACAGCGGGTGGGCCGCCATCTCACGCTTCAAATCGCACAACAGGATTTCTTTGACGTCTTCGCCGATGAACAGCTTGCCGAGGTCTTGCAGATTGGGCAGCCCCTCGAGGAAGAGAATCCGCTTGACCAGGCGGTCAGCATGTTTCATCTCATCGATCGATTCCTCGTACTCGAGCTTGGCGAGACGCTTCATGCCCCAGTTGTCGAGCATGCGTGCGTGCAAGAAATACTGATTGATGGAGGTGAGTTCGTTCTTCAGTGCTTGATTGAGGAACTCCAATACTTTCTCATTGCCCTGCACGATGGCTCCTTATGGGTCGCGCCTCAGAACCAGGCATTGTATGCCCGAAGCGCATGCTCGGGCACTTGAGGAATTTTAAACGGCGAATTCCGTGCTGGGCTGGGCGAAGCAGGCAGCGCGCGAATCGAGCGCAGCAAGCGAGTCGGAGAGGGTGGCCTTAGCCTCGGGCAGACATTTCCCGCAACAGGTGCCGACCCCGAGATCACGAGTGAGATCGCGCAAGCTGCTCGCTCCGCCCCTCACCGCGGACCGGATGTGCCGGTCAGATACCGCCTTGCAGACGCAGATGATCATAGACTGATGGTAAACGCGAATGCGAATGATTGTCAATAGCGCCTGATTTCGCCGCAAGCGCCGATGCCGAATCTGCCGGTCTTGAACGCGATTGGTACGCCGGAGCAGTTGCTGCGACACAGCACCGAGGTGCGCGTGGCGGAACGCCGGCTGGCGGCCGCCACGGCGCGCATCGGAGTCGCGACGGGCGATCTATTCCCCAAGGTTACGATGGTCGGTGAAGTGGGTTATTCGGCGCCGACTTTCGGCGATTTCGGCAGCGCCGATGCGCGGGTCTTCTCGGTGGGCCCGAGCATTTCCTGGGCGGCTTTCTCGATCTTGGCCGGGTGCAGGCTCGAATCAAGTCGGCCAAGGCGCAGACCGACGCGGCGCTCGCCGCCTATGAAGGGGCAGTGCTGAATGCACTGCAAGACACCGAAGGCGCGCTGCACCTACGGCCGCTCGCAGGCGCGGCGCGAGGCCCTGCGATTGGCGGCGGCGGCGAGCGACAAGGCCGCCGATCTGGCGCAAAAACGTTTCGAATGCGGCTTGATCGATTTTCTCGAGGTGCTGGACGCGGAGCGCACGGCATTGAGTGCCGAATTGCTGCTGTCACAAAGCCGCACCGATGCCGCCACCTCCTTGATTGCAGTGTACAAGGCACTGGGCGCGGGCTGGACGGTGTCGGAGTCCAACATCGCGGCGAACCCGCAGCGCTGATCGGCGAGGCGGCGTCATCGGCGGGACACACCTGATGCAGTGCCTGTGGCGCGCAACACCGGCGCCGCGGATAATTCGGACGTCGACTCGAGCGGCATGGCGCAAGTAGCTGAGGCCCTGGTCAAGTTCTGCGATAATGGCGCCGTCGATACCTCAACGCACTCAAGATGACATATCCGATGAAGATTTTTTCCTGGAACGTCAACGGCATACGCGCCGTGCTGAAGAAAGGCGTGTTCCAGCCTTTTCTCGATCAATATAAGCCCGACGTGGTTTGTCTGCAGGAGACCAAGGCCGAGCGCGGGCAATTCGAAATCGAATTGCCCGACTATCGCGAGTATTGGAATTCCGCGGTGAAGAAAGGCTATTCGGGGACGGCGATTTTCTCCATGCAAGAGCCGCTGTCCGTCGTCAACGGCTATCCGCGCGAGTTTGCCAAGCGCTTCACCTTTGCCGACGAATTACAGCGCGACAGCGCCGAAGAAGGCCGCGTCATGACCGCTGAGTACGGCAAGTTCTATGTCGTGACGGTGTACACGCCCAACGCCAAGGATGATCTCAGCCGCTTGAGCCTGCGCTTCAAGCACTGGGATCCGGCCTTCCTTGCCTATTGCAAGGAGCTGGAAAAGACCAAGCCGGTGATTTTCTGCGGTGACCTCAATGTGGCGCATACCGAGCTCGATCTTGCCAACCCCAAGCCGAATCGCGGCAAGAAGGGTTTCACGGATGAAGAGCGAGCGGGCTTTCAGAATTTCGTCGATGCGGGTTTCGTCGACACCTTCCGGCTGTTCACGCAGGGCAACGGGCATTACTCGTGGTGGAGCCACTTCGCGAATTCGCGCGCGCGCAATGTCGGGTGGAGAATCGATTATGTGCTGGTGTCGGGAGCGTTGCGCGGCGCGGTGAAGGGCGCCGAGATTCACCCCGCCGTCGTGGGCAGCGACCACTGCCCGGTCAGCATCACGCTCGATGCCTAAGGCTCCGGCCGCACACTGGCGCGGACAGCCGCTGTGGGCAGTCCTGTTCGACCTCGACGGCACGCTGCTTGACACC
>JANYIY010000283.1 GCA_025358615.1 Gammaproteobacteria bacterium
GTTCGAAGCGACGCTGGCTGCACTTAAAAATGAATTCGCCGGCCGCGCGCCGGACACGGCGGAAGAGAACATTCAGTCGCGCTGCCGCGGCGTGCTGCTGATGGGTATTTCCAACAAGACCGGCAAGATGCTGCTCACCACCGGCAACAAGAGCGAAATGGCGGTGGGTTATGCCACGCTGTACGGCGATATGGCGGGCGGCTTCGCTCCGATCAAGGATTGCAGCAAATTGTTGGTATACCGGCTCGCCGCATGGAGGAACGCTCAATCCCGGGTGATTCCGGCACGGGTCATCGAGCGGCCGCCGTCGGCGGAGCTACGCTTCGAGCAGAAGGACACCGACAGCCTGCCGCCCTATGAAATTCTTGACCCCATCCTCGAGGCCTTCATCGAGGAGGATTTATCGGTGGATCAGATCGCCGCGCGCGGCTTCGACCGCAAGACCGTGGGACGTATTTTGGATCTGGTGAAGCGCAACGAGTACAAGCGGCGTCAGGCGCCCCCCGGTGTGCGCGTAAGCGGTAGAGCGTTTGGACGCGATTGGCGCTATCCGATTACCAGCGGCTACCAGTCGCGCTAGAAAAAGGCCCACCAATGCTTCTTGGCCGCGACGTCCCTGGCGCTGGCCGGGTAGTTGTCGTCGTACACCCGCTCGGCGTTGGCGGCTAGATCCGTCATCTTGAGGGCGCGGTAAGCGTCCACCAGTACCTTCATGGAGCCTTTCACGGCGGGGGCGCCGTCGTAGTTCTCGACACAGTACTTGGCGCGGTTGATGGCGCCTACATAGGCGCCGCGGCGCATGTAGTACAGGGCGACGTGCAGTTCAAAATCCGCCAGTCGATTGCGCAGGAACACCATGCGCTGGCGTGCGTCGGTGACGTACTGGCTGTGCGGGAATTTCTCGAGCAATTGCTGGAAAGCTTCGAAGGACTTGCGCGCGTTGAGGGGCGGGCGCTGCGATAAATCGACGTTGAACTTGCGCTCCAGCCAGTTGGATTGGCGCTCGAAATACACCAGCCCCTTCATGTAGTAGGCGTAGTCCACCCGGGGATTGGTGGGATTTTCACGTATAAAGGTGTCGGCGGCGTCGATGGCGGGATCGGTCTGGCGGGCCTTGTAGTAGACGAACATCAAATCCAGCTGTGCCTGGCGTGCGGGCTCGCTGAACGGAAAGCGTGATTGCAGCGCTTCGAGCTGCTTGATGGCCTCGCCGTAGCTGGAATTCTTCATGGCCTTTTGCGCGCGCGCATAGATCACTTCGGGGCCGGATTTGGCGTCGTCGTTGCGGTGGCCGCGACAGCCGGCGGCCAGCATTGCTACCGCCACAGTAAGGAGCAACATCCGGCTCGGATGGACAAGATCACGCAGTCTCACAGGCAATTCCTTACAATGGGGGACCCGGCGGGTGGGTCTTTCAAAGCGCGGCAGTATACCCGATGCCCCGCAGCTAGCTTCGAGTGCCCTATGACCCCAGAGTTCCAAGTCATCGATCTGACGATTCCGCCGGAAATGGCCGGTCAGCGGCTGGACAGCGCGCTGGCCCGCCTGATGCCGGAGCACTCGCGCACGCGGCTCAAGGGTTGGATCGAGTCCGGCGCCGTCAAGGTGGACCGCGGCGCTTGCAAACCGCGCGACCTGGTGGCGGCAGGCTCCCATGTCCGGGTGCAAATGACGACCGCTGAAGTCGCGCAACCCCAGGTACTACCAGAGGCAATTGCACTACGCCTGGTCCACCAAGACCGCGACGTGCTGGTGATCGACAAACCCGCCGGGTTGGTGGTGCATCCGGGCGCGGGTAATCCGCGGCACACCCTGCAAAACGCTCTACTGGGACTGGACGGCTCGTTGGCGGCGCTGCCGCGCGCGGGTCTGATCCATCGCCTGGACAAGGACACCAGCGGCCTGTTGGTGGTGGCGCGCACCCCCGCGGCGCAGACCTCGCTCAGCCGCCAGTTGGAGGCGCGAACCATGGCCCGTGAATACGTGGCGGTGTGCGTCGGTGTCATGACCGGCGGCGGCACCATCGATGAGCCGATCGGGCGGCACCGCGGCGACCGGCTGCGCATGGCTATCCGGGTTTCGGGCCGTCCGGCGGTGACGCATTATCGTGTGTTGGAGCGGTATCGGGCACACACCTACTTGAGTGTGAAATTGGAGACTGGCCGCACCCATCAAATCCGCCTGCATCTGTCGCATATCAAGTACCCCATCGTCGGCGATCCTAAGTACGGCGGGCGCTTTGGCCTGCCGCGCGGTGCGACGCCGGCCCTTGGCGATGAGCTGCGCGGATTCAAGCGTCAGGCCTTGCATGCCGCGATGCTGGGATTCGATCACCCGCGCAGCGGCGAGCGTTTGATCTTGCAGAGCCCGGTGCCGCCGGATTTTGCGCAGCTGCTCGAGGTGCTGCGCGAGGATGGGCGCGAGGCCGTGCGTGATGCGGCGCAGACTGCTTCTCGCAAGCCGGGGCGCGCTCGGTGAGCGTCTCCTGGGTCGAACCGGGATGGCCTGCGCCGAGCGGCGTGCGAGCTCTCTCGACGTTTCGAACCGGGGGTACCAGCGCGGCGCCTTATGAATCGCTCAACTTAGGCGACCACGTGGCCGATGCCCCCGCCTGCGTGGCGGAGAATCGGCGGCGTTTGACGGCGGCGGCCGGCTTGCCGAATGAGCCTGTCTGGCTGGAGCAGGTGCATGGCACGCATGTGGCGGATCTCGACGGACTGGGCGGCGTCGGCCCGGCCGACGCGGCGGTGACGCGGCAAGCCGGGCGGGTGTGCGCCATCCTCACGGCGGATTGCCTGCCGGTGCTGTTGGCCGCAGATACCGGAGGATTGGTGGCGGCGGCCCACGCCGGATGGCGGGGGCTGGCATTGGGAGTCATCGAGGCTACGGTGCGTGCTCTGAAGGTACCGCCGGGCAGGCTGATGGCGTGGCTGGGACCGGCCATTGGACCCAAGCACTTTGAAGTAGGACCTGAGGTTCGCGAGGCGCTGTTGCAGGCCGATGCCGGCGGCGAGTCGGCGTTCGCACCCAATGCCCGCGGGCGCTTCATGGCGGACTTGGCGAAGCTGGCTCGCCGGCGCTTGACCGCGCTCGGAGTGACCCGGATCTATGGCGGCGGTGAATGCACTTTCGCCGCAGCTGACCGCTACTTCTCGCATCGCCGCGACGGTGTCACGGGCCGCCAGGCGAGCTTGATTTGGCTGGAATCTCGCAAGGGCGGCGGCATTCACTAAACACCGTTGAATTGGGCCCGGTGCACCCCCAATTACTGACCATTCAGAGCGTTCTCTCAGGATATTTCTATGCGAATGGACAAGCTGACGACCAAATTTCAGGCGGCCCTGGCGGATGCCCAGTCGCTTAGCGTCGGCCGTGATAATCAATTCATCGAGCCGGTACACCTCATGGCCGCACTGCTCGACCAACAGGGCGGCACCGCGCGGCCACTGTTGGAGAAGGCGGGCGCCCAGGTCGCTAAGCTGCGCTCGGATCTGGCCGGGGCCATGGACCGGATTGCCAAAGTCGAGGGCAACGCCGGCGAGGTGAGTGTCGGCAATGAGCTCAGCAAGCTGCTCAATGTCACGGACAAGCTCGCGCAGAAGCGCGGCGATCAATTCATCTCGAGCGAATTATTCGTGCTGGCGGCCTGCGAGGACCGCGGCGAACTGGGACGCATTCTCAAGGCCGACGGCGCGGCCCGCGCGGGGTTGGAGCAGGCCATCGATGAGGTGCGCGGCGGCGCCAAAGTGGACGATGCCAACGCCGAGGAGAATCGCAAGGCGCTGGAGAAATACAGCATCGATCTCACCGAACGCGCGACCCAGGGCAAGCTGGATCCGGTGATCGGCCGCGACGATGAGATTCGCCGCACCATCCAGGTGCTGGCACGTCGCACCAAGAACAACCCGGTGCTGATCGGCGAGCCGGGCGTGGGCAAGACCGCTATCGTCGAGGGTCTGGCGCAGCGCATCGTCAACGGCGAGGTGCCGGAGGGACTGCGCAACAAGCGCATTCTGTCGCTGGATTTGGGCGCCCTGATCGCGGGTGCGAAATTCCGCGGCGAATTCGAGGAGCGGCTCAAGGCCGTGCTCAATGATCTGGCCAAACAGGAAGGCCAGGTGATTCTGTTCATCGATGAGTTGCACACCATGGTGGGCGCCGGCAAGGCCGAGGGCGCCATGGATGCGGGCAATATGCTGAAGCCGGCGCTGGCTCGAGGCGAACTGCACTGCGTCGGCGCCACCACCCTCGATGAGTATCGCAAGTACATCGAAAAAGACGCGGCGCTGGAGCGGCGCTTCCAGAAAGTGCTGGTGAACGAGCCGTCGGTGGAGGACACCATCGCGATTTTGCGCGGTCTGAAAACGCGCTATGAAGTGCATCACAAGGTAGAGATCACGGATCCGGCCATCGTGGCGGCAGCGACACTGTCACATCGCTATATCGCGGATCGGCAATTGCCCGACAAGGCCATCGATCTGATCGATGAGGCGGGCTCGCTGATTCGAATGGAAATCGATTCCAAGCCCGAGGCGCTCGACAAGCTGGATCGGCGCATCATTCAGCTGAAGATCGAGCGCGAGGCGCTGAAGAAGGAGGCCGATGAGGCATCCCGCAAGCGGCTGGTGTTGCTGGACGACACGTTGAAAGCGCTGGGCAAGGAATATTCGGATCTCGAGGAAGTGTGGAAGGCGGAGAAGGCCTCGGTGCAGGGCACCGCACACATCAATGAAGAGCTCGAGAAAGCCCGCCATGACATGGATTTGGCGCGGCGTGCGCAGGATCTGGCGCGCATGTCCCAGCTGCAATACGGGATTATTCCGGCGCTCGAGCAGAAGCTGGCCAAGGCGCTGGAAGTGGAGCAGAAGCCCAATCAATTGCTGCGCAATTCGGTGACCGAAGTGGAAATCGCCGAGATTGTCTCAAAGTGGACCGGCATTCCGGTGTCGCGCATGCTCGAGGGCGAGCGCGACAAGCTGCTGCGAATGGAAGAGGTGTTGGCTAAGCGGGTGGTAGGCCAGCCGGAGGCGGTCAAAGCGGTGGCGGACGCGATTCGCCGCACGCGTGCGGGGCTGTCGGATCCGAACCGGCCCAGCGGCTCGTTCATGTTCTTGGGCCCCACCGGCGTCGGCAAGACCGAGCTTTGCAAGACCCTGGCCGAATTCATGTTCGACACCGAAGAATCTTTGGTGCGCATCGACATGTCGGAGTTCATGGAGAAGCATTCGGTGGCGCGACTGATCGGTGCGCCGCCGGGCTACGTAGGCTACGAGGAGGGTGGTTACCTGACCGAAGCGGTGCGTCGCCGGCCGTACTGCGTCATTCTGCTCGATGAAATCGAAAAGGCGCATCCCGATGTGTTCAATGTGCTGCTGCAGGTATTGGACGATGGGCGCCTCACCGATGGCCAGGGTCGCACCGTGGATTTTCGCAACAGCGTGGTGATCATGACCTCGAACTTGGGGTCACAGGTGATTCAAGAGCTGGCGGGCGAGGCCAATTACGACAAGATGAAGTCGGCGGTGATGCAGGTGGTGAGCCAGCATTTCAGGCCCGAGTTCATCAACCGGGTCGACGAGATCGTGGTATTTCACTCGCTGGGCCGCGAGCAGATTCGTGCCATCGTCGATATACAGTTGGGACGCTTGCGGCAACGCCTCGCGGAGCGCGACATCACTCTGCGCCTGGACGACGATGCGCGCGACAAGATCGGCGAGGCGGGTTTCGACACCGTGTACGGAGCGCGGCCCTTGAAGCGGGCCATTCAGGCGCAAATCGAGAACCCACTGGCGCAGGCCATTCTGCGCGGCGACTTCGTGGCGGGCGACCGGGTGGCAGCCAAGGTCAAGCGCGATGCCATCGTGTTCGAGAAGGAACGGGTTCATTGAGGGATTACTACCGGGCTTAGGGTGGCAGGAG
>JANYIY010000300.1 GCA_025358615.1 Gammaproteobacteria bacterium
AATTGAGCGCCGTGCGCTCACCGGTGAGCAGCGCGCGCGCCGGCCCCTCAAGAGTGAGCAGGGATTGATTGGCGGTAATGGCGTCGCCCTCGGCGACATGCCAATCGAGCCGCACCCGCGCATCGATGGCAGCGAAGACGGCTGCAACGTAGGGAATGCCGCAAATGATGGCCGCCTCGCGCGTGATCACGCCGGCGACCCCGAGCCGCTCCGCAGGTATCAGTTCAGCCGTCAAATCGCCGCTGCCGATGTCTTCGGCGAGCGCACGCGCCACCAGCTGCGGCAGGTCAACGGGAACCGGCACCGAGGGGTGCAAGGGCCGGCTCCTCTGACTCAGAGCATGCCGAATGGCAGTCCGTGCGAAGGCCCGATCATGCACATCAGCATGGGAATCGACAGCAGGAAGTTAATGCGCGAGGCGTAGAGAGCGACCTTGCGCGCCGCCGCCTTCTGTTCGTCGGTGGCGGGCACGATCCCTAAGATCTTTTTCTGATTCGGCCAGATCAGTCCCCACACATTGAACAGCATGATGGTTCCGAACCAGGCCCCAAAGCCCATGATGATGGTCGCATGGGGCGGCGGGTTCTGCGTCAGGCCGAAGGTGAAGGTGCTGATGAAGCGGCCGGGGGTTTGCGACAGCAGGTAGGCGCCGAGCAGCCAGGTGCCGAGCGCCGACCAGCGAAACCACAGCAGGGCACGCGGAGCGACATATTTGTTGATGCCGGCGCCGCCGGGTCCACCCTTGTCCGCGGCCGCCACGGCCATGGCGGGGGTCTGAACGGCATTGAAGTAGTACAACAGGCCGATCCAGAACACGCCGAATACAATGTGCAGCCAACGCGTCAGGCTGGCCAAATTCACCGCGTCGAAGGTCAACCCGCCCACCCAGGCTGCGATCAGCACGGCAAGCGCGAAGCCGATAATCAATGGCCATTTCACTGTTGTTAATGGGTTCATGCGATTCCCCTTTTTATATGTACTGGATCGGATCCGGCCCGCCCAAACCTTAAGCGACGCGCCGCTGCGCGGATCTTGCGCTGCAGCGGCCTGGAAGAATAGGGGAGTGACCCCAATATTTCAACGATGTCAGCTGCTTGGGCTGGCCTAGCGCGACAAAATCCTTGTTTTGGACGCACAAGGCCGGTGCCGGGCTGTTATCGTAGATCCTAGTGACCATTGGAGACTCGAGTATGAACGCTATTGAAAGGATCAAGGATCAGCTCTCCGCCGCGCCGGTGGTGCTGTATATGAAGGGGACGCCCGATTTCCCGCAGTGCGGCTTCTCGGCGCAGACGGTGGCCGCGCTCCGGGCCTGCAAGGCGCAATTCGCCCATGTGAATATTTTCGAGGATCCCGAAGTGCGGGAAGCGTTGAAGACCTATTCCAACTGGCCGACTTTCCCACAGCTCTATGTCAACGGCGAATTGGTGGGCGGCTGCGACATCGCCATCGAGATGTACAAGAGCGGCGAACTCAAACAGCTGCTGGCCGAGGCGGGCGCGGTTCCGGCCTGATACTGAGCCGACGCGACCATGGCTTGAGGTGACAGGAAGCCTGACGACAACTGCGCCTTTTCGTTGTCGTCAGGCTTCCTGTCACCTCAGGCTCTCCGAACCGCTCAAAATTACCGGACCGAGGTCTAGGGGCGCTGCGGATCCTCGCCGGGCGCCGAGGGCTCGATCTCCAGCGGCCCCATGGCGGCCAGGCGCCGGCGGCTGGCGTCGAACACGCCCTGAAATTGATTGCACACCATGCAGAACAGGTCGGCGGTGCGTTCGGCGTCATAGGCCGCCGAATGCGCTGAGGCCGTGTCCCATTCCAGGCCGGCCGCGAGAGTTGCGCGCATCAACACGGTTTGACCGAAGGCAACCCCGCCCAAGGTGGCTGTATCGAAGCTCGAAAAGGGATGAAACGGGTTGCGCTTGAGCTGGGTCCGGGCCACCGCGGCATTCAGGAAATTCAGATCGAAAAACGCGTTGTGCCCGACCAGCACCGCACGCGTGCAGTCCGCGGCGCGAATCGCGTTGCGTACCTCGCGAAATATGCGTTGCAGCGCGTCCTCTTCGGGAATCGCCGGCCGCAACGGATGATGCGGATCGATGCCGTTCACCGCCAGCGACGCGGCCTCCATATTGGCGCCGGGAAATGGAATCACGTGATAACGAATCGTTTCACCGCGCGCCAGCGTGCCGTCGCTGCGCATCTCAACGAACACCGCTGCTATCTCCAAAAGCGCATCGGTTTGCGAATTGAAGCCGCCGGTTTCAACGTCAACCACCACCGGCAGAAAACCGCGAAATCGCGTGGCGAAAGTTATCGGAGCAATCTGTGTCATGCGGTGTTAGGTTCCTGCGAGGCGCCAAGCGATGGACTCGCCGGCGCGAAACGGCACCAGTGCGCCGGCGCCGAAATCGTAGACCCGCGGTGGCATCCATGACTCCTTGACCAAGGTAATCGTGTCATTGTGGCGCGGCAGGCCATAAAAATCGGCGCCGAAGTGACTGGCGAATGCTTCCAGCCGGTCGAGCCGGCCGACCGATTCGAAGGCCTCGGCATACAGTTCGATGGCGGCGTGCGCGGTGAACATGCCGGCGCAGCCGCAGGCACTCTCCTTGGCCGCGCGCTCATGCGGCGCGCTGTCGGTGCCGAGAAAGAACCGCGCATTGCCGCTGGTCGCAGCGCCGAGCAGCGCCTCGCGATCGTGCTCGCGTTTCAAGATCGGCAGGCAGTAATAATGCGGCCGGATGCCGCCGGCGAAAATCGCGTTGCGGTTGTGCAGCAAATGCTGCGGCGTGATGGTCGCGGCAACTCCAGCGCGTGCCTTGCTGACAAACTCGACTGCGCCCGCCGTCGTGATGTGTTCGAACACCACCCGCAGGCTGCGGAAGCGCTCGGTCAGCGGGGCCAGCACCGAATCGATGAAGTGCGTCTCGCGATCGAACACGTCGATATCGGGGCGCGGCGTCTCGCCGTGCACCAGCAACGGCATGTCGAGTTCCTCCATGCGCGCCAGAACCCCATGCACTTTTGCCATATCCGTCACGCCGGCGTCCGAGTGCGTGGTCGCGCCGGCGGGATACAGCTTGATCCCGTGCACGAATCCGGCAGCGCGCGCGCGATCGATCTCAGCGGGCGCGGTGGACTCGGTCAAGTACAGCGTGAGCAGCGGTTCGAATCGGGCGCCCTTGGGCAGCGCCGCCATGATGCGCTCCCGGTAGGCCTGCGCCAGGGCCGTGGTGGTGATGGCCGGTTTCAGATTCGGCATGACGATGGCGCGTCCGAAGCGCTGCGCGGTGAATTTCACCACCGCAGCCAGTGCGGCGCCGTCGCGCAGGTGTACATGCCAGTCATCCGGCCGCCGCAGCGTCAGGCTGTTCATTTGCGCGGGCGTGCGGCAGCGCGCGCCGCAGGCCACCCACGGCGCAGCAAATCCAGCGTGTAGCGCACGCCGAAGCCGGTGATTTCCGTGGCAATGTGCGCAAGTCCGCCGTGGCGTGAGCCCGCGGCGAGATCGAGGTGCAGCCAGGCGATCTCCTTGGGCACGAAGCGATTCAAAAAGCGCGCGGCCAGGATGTGATCGCCCTTGCCGTCGGGGGCACACTGCAGTACATCGGCGACGCCGCTCTCGATGTCGGTATCGAAGTCGGCATCCATGGGGAAGCACCAGACGCGTTCGCCGCTGCTGTGGCCGGCGGACTCGATCAGATCGCGCGCCTCGGGCCGGTTGGTGAACGCGCCGCTGTAGCGTTCGGTGAGGGCGTAGATGCACGCGCCGGTGAGCGTTGCATAGTCG
>JANYIY010000340.1 GCA_025358615.1 Gammaproteobacteria bacterium
CTGGCCTCGAGCTGGCTGCTCAGTTTCACGCTCTCGCTCGACGATTTGGTCATTTCGAGCTTCGTCTCGGGACCCGGTGCCAGCACGCTGCCGATGGTGATTTTCTCCAAGGTAAAGCTCGGCGTGAGTCCCGACGTCAACGCGCTTGCGAGCCTGATGATCTGCCTGGTCGGGGCCTGCGTGCTGCTCGCCGGCTACCTCATGCGCCGCGCCGAACGCCAGCGCATCCTCGACGCGCAGATGGCCGAACGCTAGATTCCGACGTGGCGCGGATCGTGCGCCGGCCGGCTGAAAATCTCGCGTAAGCGGGGCTCGAAGGTGCTCAAGGGCTCGGATGGATACTGGGGATCGAATGAGCATTGATCCCACTTGGCGCAAAAATCCTTGCAGGCCTGATACCAGGGGTGATCGCGAAATTGCTCGCGACCGTTTCGATCCCGACCAGAGTGGTGCGCATAGTAATACGTCTGAAACAGGCCATGCTGCTCCACGATCCAAGTGACCTCGCGACGCACATAGGGCCGGATGATGCCCGCGGCAACTTCCGCATGATTGTACGGTGACAGATCATCGCCCAGGTCGTGGATCAGGGCCGCAACGATGAGTTCGTCATCCGCGCCGTCGCGCAGCGCGCGGGTTGCCGCCTGCAGTGAATGCTCGAGGCGGCTCACCGCATATCCTTGCAGGGATTGATCGAGTTTTTGCAGTGCGGCCAGCACGCGATCCGGCAACGCACGCACATAAGTGCGCTCGCAACGGTCGAGGAACTCGTAATCCTCGCGGCTGCCGTCCTCCATGCGCAGAAAGCGCACGACCTTCATCTCAGAGACCGGTTCGATGGTTTTGTCAATCATTTTGCGGTCTTCACCCGTGTCCAAGTCCGTGTGCGAATTCGCTCGGTTGCGGCGGATGCTTCATCGGACCGGAACAACCTCGCCTCGATTTCCGGCGTGGGATACAGCGTCACGTCATTGAGAATACTGGGATTGACCAGCGGCCGCGAGGCGATATTGTCATTGCCATAATAAATCTCATTGGTGATCTCGGCGATCACTTCCGGACGCAGCATGAAATTGAGGAATTGATACGCTGCCTGCGGGTGCGGAGCGCCCACGGGAATCAGGAGGGAGGTGAAATTCTGATTGGCCCCCTCCTTCGGCACGGTGAAAGCGAGATTTACATCCACCCCTACCGCCCGCGCGCGCGCCCTGGACAGCGCGTAGTCGCTCGACCAGGACATGGCGATGCAAATTTCCTTATTCGCCAAACCATTCAGGTACTCCGCAGAATCGAAAGAGCGGACGTAGGGGCGAACTTTCAACAGCAGTTCCTCTGCTGCCTTGTAATCCTCGCGGCGCGTGGTATTCGGATCCAAGCCCAGATATTGCAGGGCCAGCATCAAGGTATCGGCCGCCGAATCGAGGAAAGTCACGCCGCAGTCCGCGAATTTTGCGACCACTTCCGGCTTGAAAATCATGTCAAGGCTGTTGAGCGGCGCATTCGGCATGCGTGCCTTGATCATGTCCACATTGTAGGCGAAGCCATTAATGGCATGCATGTAGGGAACTGAATACGCGTTCCCCGGATCGTGCACCGCCTGGATCGCGAGAATTCGCGGATCCACATTCTTCAAGTTGGGCAGCTTGGATCTATCCAGCGGAATATACACGCCCGCCTTGATTTCACGGCCGAAGTATTCGGTGGAAGCGAACACCACGTCGTAGCCCGAGCTCCCCGCCAGGAGCCTTGCATCCATGGTTTCCTCGGAATCGTACACGTCGTAGGTGACTTTGATTCCGCTTTGCTTCTCGAACTCGGCGACGGTATTGCGGCCGATGAAATCCGTCCAGTTATAGATGAAAAGGCGCTTTTCCTCGGCGCCGCCGGCGGCGGACGCGGGCCCACGGGCCAAAACCGCTGCGCTCGCCAACAGCAGCAGCGCGCCCCAGCCCTGAAAGCGACTGAAATTCATCGACATAGTTTACCATCCCGTGCAGGCCGCGTGCCGCAACGGCGGATGCGCCCGCGACGGCACGCGGATTATCAATGGGGGAGAGCATAAAATTGAATGAATTCATCGCTGGGTCTCGCCGGGTATTGCTGGCACTTGCCGCGGTTGTCACGATCGCCGCGGCGCTTCCTGCGCCGTGCCCCGCCGCCGCTGCGGGCGAGGTCACGGCGGCGGCTGCGACCGCTGTAGCTACGTCGCCGCAGAAACCGCGCGCGCGCGACTTGGGGGTTCCATTCGACGGCACACCCGGTCCCTTCAATGCCATCACCGATGTGGCCGGCGTCCTGGTCGGTCACACCACCCTGATTTCCGGGTCCGGCAAGCTGCAGCAGGGCAAGGGCCCGGTGCGCACCGGCGTGACGGCCGTTCTGCCTCGAGGCGCGGACTCGCTCTCCAATCCGGTTTTTGCCGCATGGTTCGCGCAGAACGGCAATGGCGAGATGACGGGAACGACCTGGGTCGAGGAGTCCGGATTCCTGGAGGGTCCTGTCATGATCACGAACACGCACAGCGTGGGGGTGGTGAGGGACGCGGTGATCCAATGGCGCGTCGCGCATGCTGCCGCGGATGCGACCGGGTTCTACTGGTCGCTGCCCGTGGTCGCAGAAACCTGGGACGGTTGGCTGAACGATATCAACGGATTTCACGTCCGGCCTGAACACGCCCTGCAAGCGCTCGACAGTGCTCATGCCGGCCGCGTCGAAGAAGGCAGTGTCGGCGGCGGCACCGGCATGATTTGCAATGGCTACAAGGGCGGTATCGGCAGTTCATCGCGGCACTTGGACGCCAAGGACGGCGGCTACGTGGTCGGCGTGCTCGTGCAATGCAACTACGGCACCCGTGACAATCTGCGCATCGCCGGTATTCCGGTCGGGCGTGAAATCCCTGCGCCCGAACCCTACGCCTTCATGCCTTCCGACATTGCAGAGCGCGGCTCCATCATTGTGGTGGTCGCCACCGACGCGCCGCTGCTGGCACACCAGCTCAAGCGTCTGGCGCACCGGGTGACTCTGGGACTGGGCCGAAACGGCAGCATTTCGGGCAACGGCTCGGGCGATATTTTCATCGCATTTTCCACTGCCAACTCCAAAGCTGCCGCGAGCGAACACGTGGTCGATCTGAAGATGTTGCCCAACGATTCCTTGGATCCGGTGTTTCGCGCCACGGTGGAAGCCACCGAAGAGGCCATTGTCAACGCCATGATCGCCGCGCAGGACATGACCGGCGTCGACGACCATCGCGTCATCGCTCTGCCGCATGCGGCACTTCGTAGCATCCTCAAGAAGTACCATCGGCTGCTGCCGTGAATCGCGGCATACTCCTGGCCGCAGCACTGCTGCTTGCGGCGGCGCCGCTCCTGCCGCTGCGCTGTGCCGCGACACCTGGCTCCGCTGCAGCCGCTGCCAACCACTCGGCGGCGCATGACTCGGTAGCTCGCATCGAAGTCGTGTATGCGGACTGGCTGGACGCGGTCGGCGCGGTGTCGACCATCGACTCCGGGCTGACGCTGCGCGTCGCGGGCAAGAGCCGCAGCCTCTGGGCGGCGCGTCTGAAGCAGCTCACGCCGAAGCTCGAACGGGCGCTCAAGCCGCCGGACCCGGCGGCAGTGAGCCCTGAAGATGCGCGCGCCTTGCGGGACATGCGCAAGGGCATGGTCGATTACTCGCCGCAAGCGCCCGATGCAAACCCGCAAGCGCCACGCACCACGTGCGCCGACGGCGCACGGCCCGCGAGCGATGCGGCCAAGCTGCA
>JANYIY010000342.1 GCA_025358615.1 Gammaproteobacteria bacterium
GTGGCCTCGACATGCTGCTCGATGAGGCCGCGCAGGTGCTGCACGTGGATGCCCATGCCTTCGGGTGAGACACGGTGGATGTCGATCAAGTCATGGTTGTAGCGGTCGACGAAATCGCGCTCCATGTCGAGCACATAGGCGAAGCCACCGGTGAATCCAGCACCGAAGTTCACGCCGGTGCGCCCGAGCACACACACCACGCCGCCCGTCATGTACTCGCAGCAATGATCGCCGGCACCTTCCAGCACCGCGAGAGCTCCGGAATTGCGCACGGCAAATCTCTCGCCGGCAACTCCCGCCGCGTACAGTTCGCCGCCGGTGGCGCCATACAGACAGGTATTGCCCATGATGATGGTCTCGCGTGCCGCGAAGCTCGAATCCGCGTGCGGCTTCAACACAATCTTGCCCGCCGCCATACCCTTGCCCACGTAGTCGTTCGCTTCGCCCTCGAGATGCAGGTGCAGTCCGCCGGCATTCCACACGCCGAAGCTCTGCCCTACCGAGCCCTTTAAGCTCACCACCAAGGGCGCCGCGCTCATGCCGGTGTTACCCCAGTGCTTGGCAATCTCTCCGGAGATGCGCGCGCCGATGGAGCGGTTGTAGTTGTTCACCTCGTAGGAGAACTGCCCTCCCGACTTGGCGTTGATTGCAGCCTGCATGTCCGCCAGCATTCGCTCCGCCAGCACCCCCTTGTCGTAGGGTTCATTGTGCGGGTCGATGCAATACTGCGGCTTGTTCGATACCAGCTCTGAATTGGCCAGCACCGGCGACAAATCCAGCTTGCGCTGCTTCGAGGTCTCGCCCGGCAGAATCTGCAAAAGCTCGGTATGCCCGATGAGGTCGGCAAGGTTGCGCACGCCCATGGAGGCCATGATTTCCCGACATTCCTGCGCCACGAACTTGAAATAGTTGATCACCATCTCGGGCAGGCCGATGAAGTACTTGCTGCGCAACACATTGTGCTGCGTGGCCACCCCGGTCGCGCAATTGTTAAGATGACAGATGCGCAAGTACTTGCAGCCCAGCGCCACCATCGGCGCAGTGCCAAAGCCGAAGCTCTCGGCGCCGATCAGCGCCGCCTTGATGACATCGAGACCGGTCTTGAGTCCGCCGTCGGTCTGCAAGCGCACCCGATGCCGCAGCTCGTTGGCGCGCAGTGTCTGATGCGTCTCGGCCAGCCCCAATTCCCACGGTGTACCCGCATACTTGATCGACGACAGGGGACTGGCGCCGGTGCCACCGTCGTAGCCGCTGATGGTGATCAAATCCGCATAGGCCTTGGCAACTCCCGCCGCCACCGTACCCACTCCCGGCTCGGCCACCAGCTTCACCGAGACCAAGGCGCGCGGATTGACCTGCTTCAAGTCGAAAATCAGCTGCGCCAAATCCTCGATGGAATAAATGTCGTGATGCGGCGGCGGGGAAATCAAGCCAACGCCGGGGCGCGCAAATCTTAAGCGCGCAATCATGTCGTTCACCTTGTGCCCCGGCAGCTGTCCGCCCTCGCCGGGCTTGGCGCCTTGCGCAATCTTGATCTGCAGCACTTCGGCGTTGATCAGATACTCCGGTGTGACGCCGAAGCGGCCCGAGGCCACCTGCTTGATCTTGGAGTTCTTCTCCGTGCCATAGCGCACCGGGTCCTCGCCGCCCTCGCCCGAATTCGAGCGCGCGCCCAGCCGATTCATGGCAATCGCCAGCGCCTCGTGCGCCTCGGGAGATAGCGCGCCCAACGACATGCCGGCGCTGTCGAAGCGCTGGAGGATGGCGGAAATCGGTTCCACCTCCTCGATCGGAATGGCGTCGTTGCGGGAATTCAATTTCAACAGATCGCGAATGCACGACACAGGCCGCTCATTGACCAGCGCGGCAAACTCACGGTACTGCTCATAGTCGCCGGTCATCACCGCCGACTGCAGAGTCGCTATGACGTCCGGGTTGTACATGTGGTACTCGCCGTTGTGCATGTATTTGAGCAGGCCGCCCTGCTCCACGTTTTCGCTGCGGTCCCAGGCGCGGCGCGCCAAATAGTCAGCATCGGCTTTCAGATCCTCGAAATCGGCGCCCTGGATGCGGCTGTCGGACCCCTCGAAGCACAAGCCGACGACCTCATCGCCGAGGCCCACGATCTCGAACAGCTGCGCACTGCGATAGCTCGCGATCGTGGAGATGCCCATCTTGGACATGATCTTGAACAGGCCCTTGCGGATGCCGCGGCGATAACTTCGCCCCAGTTCCTGGCGCATGGCTGCTTCCAATTTCAGTGCGCCCTTGCGCATGAGATCGAACAGAGTCTGGTACGCCAGGTACGGATAGACCGCGGTGGCACCGTAGCCGATCAGACAGGCAAAATGATGCGCATCGCGCGCCGTACCCGTCTCCACCAAAATATTGCACTTGCAGCGCAGCCCGGTCTTGACCAAGCGATGATGCACGGCGCCGGTGGCGAGCAGCGCATGCACCGGCACCTTGCCCTTGACCAAATAGCGGTCGGACAGCAGCAGCACGATCTTACCGTTGCGCACGGCCGCTTCCGCTTGATCGCAAACCCGCGTCAACGCAGCCTTGAGATCCATCTGCTCGTCGTACTGCAGATCGATGAACTCATTCGGCACGCCCGAATCCGCCAGCGCCACAATTTGCCGCAACTTGCGCTGCGACAGCACCGGCGAGGACAGCACGATTTGTTCGGCATGCTGCTGCGCCGGCACGAAGATATTGCACTCCGGGCCAATCTGCGTCTGCAGCGACATTACGATGCTTTCGCGCAATGAATCGATGGGCGGATTCGTGACCTGGGCGAACTGCTGGCGAAAGTAGTCGTAGAGCGAGCGTACTTTCTTCGACAGCACGGGCATGGGCGTGTCATCCCCCATGGAGCCCACGGCCTCGCTCTCATCTTCGGCCAGGACGCGGATGATCTCGTCGCGTTCCTCGGCCGACACGTTGTACATTTTCTGAAACAGCGCCAAGGTGTCGCTATCGAAGGGCTCCGCGGCCAGGCGCGGATCGATGAGATCGGTTTGCAAATACCGCACACCCTTCTTCAACCACACCTTGTACGGATGGCGGCTTTTCAGGAGGTCGTCCACCCGCTTGGTGTCCATCAGCTCGGAAGTCTGCAGGTCCAGTGCCAGCATTTCGCCAGGTCCCAGCTTGCCTTTCTTCACCACATCTTCCGGCAGGTAGTCCCACACCCCCGCTTCCGATGCGATGGTGATATGTCGATTCTTCGTGATCACCCAGCGCGCCGGGCGCAAGCCGTTGCGATCCAAAGTGCAGACGGCGTAGCGGCCGTCGGTAAGCACGATTCCGGCCGGTCCATCCCACGGCTCCATGTGAGTGGCGTAGTACTCGTAGAAAGCCTTGAGGTCGGGATCGATCATATCCACCGACTGCCACGCCGGCGGCACCAGCATGCGCATGGCGTGCATGGGATCGAGTCCGCCCACCAGCAGCAGTTCGAGCATATTGTCGAGGGACTGCGAATCCGAGCCCGTCAGCGACACCACCGGCAGTACGTCCGTCAAATCCGGCAGCACCGGCGAACGAAACAACGGCCCGCGCGCCACTGCCCAGCTGCGGTTGCCCTGCACGGTGTTGATCTCGCCATTATGGGCAAGGTAGCGATAGGGATGCGCCAGCCGCCACTGCGGCATGGTGTTGGTGGAAAATCGCTGATGGAAAACCACCACCGAGGCTTCCATCCGCGGATCCTTGAGATCCGGATAGAACTGCGCCAGGTACTGCGGCATCACCATGCCCTTGTAGACAATGGTGCTGGCGGACAGCGACGGAATGTAGAAAATGGGGTCAGCGCCCTCCAAGCGCTTTTCCGCGCGCCGGCGCGCCAAGTACAGCTTGCGGTTGAACGTGGCCTCGTCGAGATCACCGCCCGCGTTGACGAATACCTGCTCGATGGTAGGCAGGGTCTTGAGCGCCTGAGAGCCGCAGGCGCCCGGGTCCACCGGCATCACCCGAAAGCCGGCCACGTTGAGTTTCTCGAGCTGCAGTTGCTCGGTGAGAATTTGCCGCGCCTGCGCGGCCGTTGCCGCATCCCGATCGAGAAATACCAGACCCGCCGCGAACAGCGGCGCCAACGTCAGTCCTGACTCATGCGCCACCGCCCGCAGAAACGCGGTCGGACGCTTGATCAGCAGGCCGCAGCCATCGCCGGTCTTGCCGTCGGCCGCGATGGCACCGCGATGGGTCAGGCGATTCAAGGAGCTGATGGCCGTCTGTAACACCCAGTGGCTGGCCAGATCGTCGAGACTCGCGATCAGGCCGAATCCGCAGGAGTCCTTCTCATAGGCGGCACGGCACAGGCCCCAATCGCCGATGCGCGGGTCCGCACCGTTGAGGCTGGTCTCGAATTCCGTGGTGTCCCGATTCGCTATTTCTTGCGCCCATGATTAAAAAAGCCCTGCGGTGCACCGCAGAGCCTTTTAAAACAACAACTTAAATCGGTTCTAGACGCTCAACGAGCGTCAGGTCGGGGCAATCGCCGCTTCAGCGTGCCTTCGGTATGCGACTCATAATACCTAGCTGACCATCATCGTCAATCACCGTGTCGCCTTACCCGGCGATATACCGCTCCAGCTGTTCAATGTGCTCGGATTGCTCCTGAATCACAGCCTTGACCAGATCGCCGATGGACAGCATTCCCACGACGCGGCCGCCCTTCACCACCGGCAGGTGCCGAAATCGGCCCTCGGTCATGAGCCTCATGCAGTGATGCACCGAGTCTTCCGGCGTAACGCTTACCGCCGGCGAGGTCATGATGTCGCCCACTGGGGTGTCGTGCGAGGAGCGGCTTTTCAGAATCACCTTTCGTGCGTAGTCGCGCTCGGAAATAATGCCGATCAACTTGGCCTCGCTCATGACCAGCAGCGCGCCCACATGCCGGGTGGCCATAATCTCGATGGCGCGCAACACCGAATCTTCGGGGGCCACGGAGAAAACTTCCGTGCCCTTCAATTTGAGTAATTGATCCACGGTCTGCATATTGCTCCCCCCTTCGCTGCGGACTGGCTCTGCAGCCGTTGCGCATCTGACTATACTCCCGCCGGACCCTAGGACAAGTAGCCCCAACCCCCATGGAAATGACTGATTACCCGCCTCCCATACCCGCGATTAGGCCCCATACCGTGACCTCGCCGAACGGGGCCAGAGCCGATCCCTACTACTGGCTGCGGGACGATGAGCGCATTAATCCGGAGGTGCTGGCGTACCTACACGCAGAGAACGCCTACCGCGAGCGGTATATGCGCGGGGCAAAGCCCTTCGAAAATGCCCTGTACGAAGAAATCGTCGCCCGCATCAAACAAGACGATTCGTCCGTGCCCTACCGCAAACACGGTTACTGGTACTACAGCCGCTTCGAGCCCGGCAAGGAGCACCCGATATTTGCACGGCGCAAGGGCTCGCTCGAGGCGCCCGAAGAAGTCCTGCTCGACGCCAATGCGCTCGCAGTGGGGCATGATTACTATCGCATCGACTCGCTGGAAATTTCGCCGGATAACCACTGGCTGGCGTTTTGCGAGGACACGGTGGGCCGGCGCCAGTACAGCCTGCGCTTCAAGAACTTGATCAGCGGCGAGATTACTGCCGTGACTATTCCCGATGTCGAGGCCGACCTCGCCTGGGCCGCTGACAACCGCACGCTGCTCTACGTCGAAAAGGATCCGGAGACCCTGCTCGGCATCTACGTCAAAAAGCATGTGCTCGGCACCGACCCGCGGCAGGACCAGCTGGCGTTCGAGCAAACGGACAAGAGCTTTTACACCGGCGTCTCCAAATCGAAGTCCGATCGATTCATTTTCATCCACATGGAAAGCACCGTGTCCTCGGAGTGGCGCTATGCAGAGGCCAATGATCCGGCGCTGAGCTTCAAGACCTTTCTGCCCCACGAACCCGATCATGAATACCAGCTGGAACATCTCGGCGGCGACTTCATCATTCGAACCAATTGGCTGGCGCGCAATTTTCGGCTGATGCGCGTGCGCATCGGCCGCGAGTCCCAGCGACTCGACTGGCACGATGTGGTCGCGCATCGCGACGACACCTTCATCGAAGACTTCGATGTCTTCACGCGATTCCTGGCGCTGTCGGTACGCAGCGGCGGCCTCGCCAAAATAAGCATCACCTCCTGGGGAGAATTGCAGTCGGGCGACGGCACGGGTGCCGCGCCTCAGTTCTTTATTGCCAGCGACGAGCCGGCCTACGCCGCCTCGCTCTCGGTGAACCCGCAGCTCGATACCGATCTCGTGCGCTACAGCTATTCGTCGCTCACCACGCCGGCCACGGTCTACGACTACAACATTCGCACCCGGCAGCAGACTCTGCTGAAGCGCGACCCGGTGGTCGGCAGCTACGATCCTGCCGACTATCGCAGCGAATTTCTGTTCGCGACGGCACGCGACGGCACGCGCATTCCCGTGTCCCTGGTGTACCGGGCAGGAATCGAGCGCGACGGCTCCGCACCGCTGCTGCAATACGCTTATGGGGCCTATGGGCTATCGACCAATCCGAGCTTCACAGCGGCGCGTTTAAGCCTGCTCGACCGCGGCTTCATCTATGCCATCGCGCATGTGCGCGGCGGCCAGGAGATGGGCCGCGCCTGGTACGATGACGGACGCATGCTTAGCAAGATGCATTCATTCACCGACTTCATCGACGTCACGCGCCACCTCATCGCGCTGCGCTACGCCGCCAAGGACAAGGTGTTCGCCATGGGCGGCAGCGCCGGCGGATTGCTGATGGGCGCGGTGGCCAACTTAAGTCCCGGCGACTATCGCGGCATCATCGCCCTGGTGCCCTTCGTCGATGTGGTCACCACCATGCTGGACGACACCATTCCGCTCACCACCAACGAATACGATGAATGGGGCAATCCCAACAGGCGCAAGGACTATGAGTACATGTTGTCGTACTCGCCCTATGACAACGTGCGCGCGCAAGCCTATCCGGCCATGCTCATCACCACCGGACTATGGGATAGCCAGGTGCAGTATTACGAGCCCGCCAAATGGATCGCCAAGTTGCGCGCCCTCAACACCGGCGCGCATGCGTTACTGCTGCGCATCGACATGGAATCCGGCCACGGCGGCAAGTCCGGGCGATTCCAGCGCTATCGCGAGATCGCGATGGAGTACGCCTTCATCTTGGGCCAAGCAGGTATTCGCGAATAAAAAAAACGCCGCAAGTGGGGAAGCAACTCGCGGCGCCAAGACTGACACAAGGGAGGGAAAACAGAAAACTTGAGCTCTATAACGCAGGCACCACCATCGCGTCGTAGCCGACAACCGCTGCGGTGGCAGGGTCTACGATCGGCGGGCCTTGGCGAAACCAACTTGCGGCCACTCGGGCGGCCGAGGCCACACGAGCATCGATTCCTTCGAGCGCAAACTGTCCGTCACCACGGCGCACTAACAAGGTCGCCTGGCGGCATCCGTCGGGGACCAATAAGGCGATGATTTGCGACTGCATCTCAAATCCTACCGTGGCAAAGAGCTCACCTTAGGGATAAAGCAAGCCGCGTGCCAGGTGGCAAATGCAATCAATTCAAGTAGTTATGCGTTGGACGCCAGCCTCGCACCTGACAAGAATTGTCACTGGTGACGCGCCTCGACCGCAGGCACCGCCAAATCGGCGTCACGGCCGCCTAGTGGTGTATCACCACACAGGCCTGAGCTTTGGCCTTCATTGAAGCGCAAACCGCGCGCGCATGCTTCTCGGTGAGTCCCAGCGCCTGCAACCGATAGAGGGTTCCCGAGCCGCTCTTCTTCGGCGACACGGTCGGCGACAGCCCTGCCAAAGCCTTGGGATATTCCTTTTCGAGGTCCGCCCAGCGTTTATTGGCGGTATCGGCGCTCGACTTGAAGGCGCCGAGCTGTATGCCGTAGGACCCTTCGCCCGCGGCCTTGGGGGTGGTCGTTGGCCCATGTTTCATGGGTTTCATCGCCATCATCGTGGAAGAGGGCGCCGGCGCGGCCGGCTTCGCCGCAGGCGTCGCGGGCGCAGAGCCGGTGGCAGACACATCACCGCCCGCCGTATTCCCGGGCGTATTGCCGTTCTCTGCTGCGACCGGTGTGGCGTTGGGCGGTGCCTGGGCCAGAGTGAAATTCTCCACGCGAATGCGTGCCTCCTCCGTCCATTTGCCTTCGGGGTACTGCTTCAGAAACGCTTGGTAGCCCTCCTGCGTATCCGTGTCGCGCGCCTTTTGCCAGTCGCGCTCCTCGTACAATTCCTTGACGCGGGCTTGCGCCTGCGCCGTGAATTCACCACTCGGATACTTCTTCAGGAATTGCTCATAGGAGTCCGTGGTGTTCGCCGCCCGGGTTTTCTCCCAGTCGCTTTGTTGGCGGCTACAGCCGGCCAGACCCAGCAACAACACCAAACAGACACCAACCAGCGCTTTATTCATGACCATGTTCACACTCGAGGAAAGTTTCCGATAACGACACATTCTACTGCGATTCGCCATGTCGCGGCGACGCCAAGCTCGTCACATCACGGGCCGCGCCGGATAGGATAATAAGGCCCCATGAGCGCACAAAAACGCCGGTTCCTAGAGGGGAGTTCCTCCACCCCCACCTTCATCGGCGCTGAGTCCGTCATAGTGGGCAATATACGCGGCGCAGGGCATTTCGTGGTTTCCGGTGAGGTGCACGGCGACGGCGAAATAGACGGCGGCCTGAATTTGTCCGCCACCGGAACTTGGAACGGCTTCATTCAGGCCGAACAAGCCATCGTTGCCGGCAAAATCACCGGCGGGCTCAGCGTCAAGGATAAACTGGAAATCGGCTATACCGCCGTCATCCACGGCAAGGTCAGCGCTCGAACCATTGCCATCGCCAAGGGCGCCATTGTCGACGGTGAAATCGAAGTCACCTCCGGCTCGCCCATCACTGAATTCGACGAAAAGCGCGACGGCCAGTCCTAGGTCGTAGGCTTGTTCGCGAATGGCGACAAGAGGCTAAAAGTGGAGTGTTCCCGTGTATTCCCGCATCCTAGCGCCATTTCGCACAGTCACTTATGGCAATGAAACAATACGATGTAGTCATCGTCGGCGGCGGCATTCACGGGGCGGGAGTATTGCAGGCGGCTGCGGCGGCGGGTCACAGCGCTCTGCTCATCGAACGCCTCGGGCTCGCCAGCGGTACTTCCAGCCGCTCCAGCAAGTTGATTCACGGCGGCCTGCGTTATTTGGAATCCGCTCAGTTCGCGCTGGTGCGCGAGAGCCTGCGCGAGCGCGCCATCCACCTGCGCATCGCCGCCGAGCTGGTCGAGCTCAAGCCATTCTTCATTCCCGTGTACCACGACACGCGGCGCCGGCCCTGGCAATTGAAGCTCGGACTGTGGATGTATGCGCTGCTCGGCGGCTTCGACGCCAGCACCCGTTTCGGTGCGGTACCCAAGCCCGAGTGGTCCGCGCTCGACGGCCTCGAGACTCAAGGGCTCGACGCCGTCATTCGCTATCACGATGCACAAACGGATGATGCCTTGCTGACGCGCGCGGTGGTGCAATCGGCGCTGTCGCTGGGCGCGCAGCTCGCCATGCCCGCGAGTTTCAGCGCCGCGACTCTCACCGACGAGGGCGTCAATTTCAGCTACGTGAGCGGCGCGCAGAGCGTCGAGTGCACCGCCCGGGTGCTGGTCAACGCGGCGGGCCCATGGGCCCCGCACGTCGCCGGCATGGTGCAGCCGCCCATCGTTATTCCGGATGTGGATCTGGTGCAGGGCACGCACATCGTCCTGCCATTCGCGGTGACTGCCGGGATCTACTATGTGGAGAGCCCAATGGACGGCCGCGCCGTTTTTGTGATGCCGTGGCATGGCGCGACATTGATCGGCACGACGGAAACCCCCTACCATGGCGCACCGGACGATGTGCGGCCGCTGCCCGAGGAGGAGGAATATCTGCTCGCCGTTGCGCGCCACTATTTTCCGGCCTTCAGACACCTGACCCGCGAACACATCACTCAGCGCTTTGCCGGCTTACGCGTTCTGCCCGCGGCCAGCCAGGCGGCCTTCGACCGGTCGCGCGAAACCATTTTCAGTACCGACCGTGAGCCCAAGCCGCGCGTGCTCGGCATCTACGGCGGCAAGCTCACCGGCTGGCGCGCCGCAGCCGCGCACGTCTTGGAGCGCATCAGCCCCTCCCTTCCGGCAGCGCAACGGCGCGCCGCAACGGACCAATTGATTCTGAGGAGACCGATATGATCAAGAATGGCATGGCAGTGTTGAGCCTTTTGCTGGCGGCCACGCTCGCGCACGCGGACAACTACTTGAGCCCCACCGACGAGCGGGTCCGTCTGTCGCTCGGCGTCATGCGCGTCTCGTCGAACACCTCGATGCGCCTCGACAGCAGTCAGGGCGCGCCGGGTACGCAGGTCGACGCGGAACAGATCTTCGGTCTGGATAAATCCGACTTCGAACCTAAATTTCAAGCCATGGTGCGGGTCGGCGAGCGGCACCGGCTGCGCTTCGATTACTTTACCCTGGATCGAACCGGCAACACGACGCTCACCGCGCCCCTGATATTTCGCGACGTGGTGCTGCAAACCGGAGACCCCGTCGACACCAATTTAAGCCTGCGCACGCTCGGCATCAGCTATGAGTACTCGTTCCTGCATCGCGAAAAATTCGAAGTCGCCGCCACCATCGGCATCAACGACACGGACATCTCCGCGCGGGCGCGCGTGTCCACGCAAAACCGGCACGTCGATCAGCGCGAAGACCAGGCGGGCCCGTTCCCCACCATCGGTCTAGATGCCACCTATGTGATAAGCAAGCGATTTTATTTGGATGCCCGCGCGCAATATTTCAAATTGGCGGTCGATCACCTCGACGGCACTCTGACCTTCTACGAAGTGGCCGCGCTGTACCGGCTGCGTCCCAACATCGCCTTCGCCTTGGGCTACAACTCGGTGAAGGCCGATCTCACATCGCGACAGACCAAGGATTCGGGATTTTTCGATTTCAGCACCAAAGGCCCGGAGTTCTTCGTCAGAATCGCCTTCTGACCGGCTTTGCATCGCCGCGCAGATTGCGCGTCAGTCACTGGCCGATGGTGATTGGCCCGGGAGCGCTTTCCGCCGCGAACTCCACGCGATTGTTGGCTGCGGCAGCACGATTCCATTCGGCCGCCGTGAGCGATTCGATGCGTGCGGGGTAGGGCATGCTCGGCCGCCCATTGCCGCCGTTCTCGATGGCCACCGTGATGGCGCCGGCCGTTCGCTGGCGTACGCCCGCGATCAAATTCGCGAATGCCAGCGATTGCCGCTGCTGCCCGGATAGGGACTCCTCGAACGGATTGCCGATCACATCGCACTTGCTGACCAATGAGCTCGCGGCGGCCGGCGCGAACCCGTCGGTCGCGTTGCCGCTGAGACAGAAAACCCCGGGTAGGCTCGTGATCTTCACTACGCCACGAAAGCCCTGGGCTTGGAGTTTTGACAGCAGCTCGCGCAGCACGTCCAGACGCGCGCGGTCGAAGGGAATCTCGCCATAGGGCACCGGCTCGATTCTAGTGGCCACACCCGCAGTGCTCGCGGCCCCCGGCAGACCCGTCGACGCTCCCGCAAGCGTCGATGCGGTCGAGAGGGCTGCGGTCAAGTCCTTGACGGTAGCCGACTGCTCGAGCCGCGCCCGCTGCATTTCGGCATTCGCCGACGTAAGGGCCGCAACTTCGGCGCGCGACTTCGCCAATTCCTCGCGTGCAAGCAGCCAAACCGCAGCGAACACCACGGCCGCCAGACAGGCGGCGGCGATCCCGGCCGCCCAATGCCAGGTCGGCTGCGCGACGCGCGGCAGCGGCGGAATCAGCTCCACGGGCGCGGCAGGCAACGAGTCGCGTACATCGCTGACGATGCGCGAGGCAAAGCTATCGAGGCTTGCAACGATAAAGCGTCGCACATCCACTGCCTGATCCTTCACCGCGGTCTCGATCCGCCGTCCCCAATCGATGCCGGTGGTTGCGGCCGCAGCGGACGTTCTTCTGTCAGGCGCTCTTTCAACCGCCGATCCACCGACCAATTCCACAGGCGCCAGCACGGGCTCGGTCATGTCGCGCCGGTCGGGCAATAAATGTAATTCGTACAAAACTTTAGAGACATCGACCGGACGTACCTGCTTCGGCAGCACGCCCATGGCGCCCAAGGCGCGCGCCTGGCCTACGTACAACTCGCCCTCTTGCGAGGTGTACATCATGATGGGGATCATCGCCGTCTGCGGATTGCCCTTGATAGTCTGCACCGCCTGCAAGCCGTCCATGCCGGGCATGAGATGATCCATGAAAATCGCGTCCGGGCGATTGTTCTTCAGGTATTCGATGGCTTGCTCGGCGGCCTCCGCCATGTCGACTTCAATGTCGTACTTCTCGAGCATGCGGCTCAAGATGACGCGAGCCGACTTCGAATCGTCGACGACTAATGCGCGTTTACGGGCCATGCCAATAGTGTATTGCAGACCATTTGGTGCCAGATGCAGAGCCGAAAATTGTCGTTCATCGCAGACAGGTTCGCGGCGGCGCGTTGCCGGCGCCGCCGCCAAATGTTAGGCCGGTCACCCTTGCGGAACATCTGACCACTGCGTTCGTCCGGCCCGCAAGCTTAGGCGGCGGGTTCGGCGCTCGCCGTTTCCTTGTTCTGCGCGATCCATGTCAGCGCGGACTCGACGTCGGCGAGTTCGCTCGCTGTAAATCCTTCAATCCTGACGCCGGTTGCCTCGGCCTTTTTCTTGGCGAGTTCGGCGGCCGCGACCGTGTGTACCCACACCAGACCGCGGCGTACCTTGGCCGTGAACTTTTGCTGCTTTTCTTCGGTCATCGTTCGTCTCCTTAAAGAAGTCTGGACTTAAGCTAGGCACGATACACGACTACGGCTTCGTTAAGGAACCTTGGCGCGGTCCAAACTGGCACTGTAGGCGTTGATCGCACGCGAGACTACCCCAATGTATTGATTCGCTTCATCCCAACGGCGCTCTTCGATCACCTCGCGAATACCGGGCAGTGTTTTCACCCCATAGCCGGTATGGAAACCCGGTGCATACAGCATATGTCGATACCATTCGCGGCCGGGTAGTCCTTTCGGGTCGGTCAGGGATTGTTCGAGCCCGGTGAGTATTGCATTCAATCGCTCCAAAGTCGCATTGGCGCCCGGAGCCTCGCTGGCGGCAAGCCGCGCATATTCCTGATCGAAGGCTTTCGCGCTGCGCTCCAGATTCTCGATGGCGTTGTCGAGCTCGGCAAAATTCAGGTAGGGAACCTCCGTGTCACGTGGCGGCGGCGCGCGCGGCTGCTGCG
>JANYIY010000352.1 GCA_025358615.1 Gammaproteobacteria bacterium
GCCGCGGCCAGCGGTTTGTACGAGATCCGTGGATTGGGCGCTAAGCGCCGCGTGCCGAATTTCGACGATCTGTTGTTCCTGGCAGCGTCGCTGTCGCGCTATCCCCTCGAAGGCTATCGAGAACGCTGCGCGACCAAGACCTTGTTGGGCACGCGCTTCGCGACGAAGCCAATCGAGCTTGCCATCCCGATCACCGTCGCCGGCATGAGTTTCGGCGCACTATCGGCACGAGTGAAGGACGCCTTGGGCCGCGCTGCAACCGAGGTGGGCACTTCTACGACGACGGGCGACGGCGGCATGACCGCCGAGGAGCGCGCCTCGTCTAAGACTTTGGTTTACCAGTGTTTGCCGTCGCGCTACGGCTTCGATCCGGATGATGTGCGGCGCGCCGACGCCATTGAAATCGTCATCGGCCAGGGTGCCAAGCCCGGCGGCGGCGGCATGCTGCTTGGGCAAAAGGTCAATCCGCGGGTGGCGCGCATGCGCACGCTGCCCGAGGGGGTCGATCAACGCTCGGCATCGCGGCATCCGGACTGGACAGGTCCCGATGATCTCGTCATCAAGATCAAAGAGCTGCGTGAAATCACCGATTGGGAAAAGCCGATCTACGTCAAGGTCGGTGCCACCCGCGTGTTCAATGATGTGAAGCTCGCGGTCCACGCGGGCGCCGATGTCATCGTGGTCGATGGGATGCAGGGCGGCACCGCGGCTACGCAAACCGTATTCATCGAGCATGTGGGCATTCCCACGCTCGCCGCGCTGCGTCAGGCCGTGGATGCATTGGATGATTTGAATATGCGCGGCACGGTGCAACTGGTGATTTCGGGTGGCATTCGCAGCGGCGCGGACGTCGCTAAGGCGCTCGCAATGGGGGCCGACGCGGTGGCGATCGGACAGGGCGTACTGGTAGCCTTGGGTTGCAACAGCCAGTCCTACATTGCCGGCGGCGAGCATGTGTCCGCGGTTGAAGATTATGCGCGCTTGGGAACCGCTCCTGGATTCTGCCATCACTGCCATACGGGAAAGTGTCCGGTGGGTGTGACGACGCAGGATTCGGTGCTGGAGTTGCGCCTGGATCCTGCCGTGGGAGCCAAGCGCCTGAAGAATTATCTAAAGACCGTCAATATGGAATTGACCACCATCGCGCGCGCCTGCGGTAAGCAGGATGTACATCACTTGGAGAAGGAAGACTTGGTCGCGCTCACGGTCGAGGCCGCCGCGATGGCCTCCGTCCCATTGGCCGGCACTTCTTGGATACCGGGGCGGCCTGGGTAGGCGCGGTCGGCGTAGACCCTGCCGTGGTAGGCGCGGTCGGTGATGGCGTACATGCTTGCCCCTAAGCTCGCACGCGCGTCAGCGTAGTGCGCTGTAATTTACCGGGACGAAGGCGTATCCCGAGCCTACGGCGCGCAAGTGACCAATGCCGGGAAAGGGCAGGTGCGCCGCCGCGACCCAGTTGCCATGTTCTGCGGCGTCCGCGAACGCTTTCTTGCGCTGCGCGGCGGCCGTGACGGCGTCGCTATCGAAGCGAATGGTGATCGCTGGATTGGGAAATTGGACGGCTGCGACATGCATCAAATCGCCCCACAGAACCAAGGTCTGGCCCTTGTTCTCGACGACGTACAGGGTGTGCCCGGGAGTGTGACCCGGGGCTGCTAGCGCGCGCACGCCGGGTACGAGTTCCGCGTCGCCGTTGAAGGGCTTGAATTTCCCGGCAGCGATGTAAGGATTGAGCATGTTCATGGCAGCCTGGTAAGCGTCCTTGGTGTCCTTGGATGCGGCATCCATGTTGGCCTTACTCAGCCAGAAGTCCGCTTCCTGCTGCGAGGCGCGCACGACGGCGTTCGGAAAGGCGATCTTGCCATCGACCAGCAGGCCGCCTATATGGTCGCCATGCATATGGGTGATATAGATCTCATCGATCTGCTCGGGTCTGTAGCCGGCCGCCTTGAGGTTGCCGAGCAGCTTGCCGACCGTGGGGCCGAACAGTACGCCGGCGCCGGTATCGACCATCACTAGCTTCGAGCCGGTGTTGATCAGAAACGCATCGACCGAGGTCTCGATCGGGTCTTTCAGAAAAGAGTGCACCAGCGCTGCGTCCAGTTGTTTAGGAGTGATGTTGGCCAACAGTTTGCCCGCCTCCATGGGAAAAGTGCCGTCGGATAGCGTCGTAATCTCGGTGTCGCCGAGCATCATGCGGTAGTAGCCCGGCGCCTGAGTTTTCTGCTGGGGAGCGGCGGCTTCGGCGGCGGCGCCGAAAAGCAGGGCGGTCATCAGTGCGATGGCAGGGGCGGCGAGTCGATTTTTCAATGCCATGGAATTCTCCGTTGACGAGACGGCTAGGATAGTTGTTTTCTTCGCTGATGCGAAAGGGGTTTTTGCGAAGCCCCGTAGGCAATCGCTGACACCGAATCGATGCGCCGCGTAATTGCGGGCGGTGGCGCGTAGTCCAAGAATTGCTGCTACCCATTGCGACACAAGGCGAGTGCCATGCGTTATTCGACTTGGAAACCGATTACGAGCACCCACGATCGCAGCCGCGCTTGCAGAAAACACGGTGGCATCGACGTTTGGCTGACGCTGTGATGCTGGGCTGAACCGGTCCTTACAGGCCCGCGTCAGAGAGACTCGCGCGGCGCGACGCGCGACGAAGGTCGCGCGCCGCGGGAATCGACGCCTTTACCACGCGCCGCATTTCGTGGACACTATCGGCATGCCTGCCATCGACAACCTATAGTCGACTGTGATCGCCGCGTTCTGCGATTGGCTGGTCGCGACTTCCATCAGCCGTACGTTTCAGGAATTGACCTGGTTCGTTCCGCTGGTGCAGACCATACATATACTTTGCATCGCGGTCGTCCTGACTTTGGTGGCGATGACTGACCTGAAGATGCTCGGGGTGAGGGTAAGTGCGCAGTCGCTGTCGGAGATGGTGTCTCATTCGATGCCTTGGGTGTGGATCGCACTGGGGCTGCTGCTGACGACCGGAATTCTTCTCACCATCACAGAACCTGCCCGCGAGCTGTTGAACAATGTGTTTCGGCTCAAGATGCTGATGGTGTTGGTGCTGGTCGGAGTTCTCAATATCATACAATCCGGACTGCGCCGCCGACCGGACTATTGGTCTCTGTCGCCGCGCCGCAGAATAGCGGGACGTGCCGCGGGCGCGGCATCCCTCATGCTTGGCGTTTGCATCGTCATTGCCGGGCGCTGGATTGCCTATGTCTAGTACCCAGGCCATCGTGCGCCGTTCAAACTAGCGCATGGCTCTCCTAGATGCCTGTGAGTGGCTGCAAGACCTGGCGTTTCCTGCGCTGATTCGCGAGTCGGATTGGCTATTTCCAACCATTGAGACAGTCCACGTGCTTGCGTTAGTATTGGTCGTCGGTTCTATATCGATGGTGGATCTGCGATTGCTTGGCCTTGCCA
>JANYIY010000393.1 GCA_025358615.1 Gammaproteobacteria bacterium
CAAGCTTTGCGACCATCGCCGACGCCGGCAGCGAAATAATGCCATAGGCCATAAAGAACGAGAATTGCGTCAACATGACTTCGGTGAACGAGAGTTTGTACAGCGCCTTCAATGATGCGATTAGCGGATCCACCGAGACCGTGATGAATCCCCACGCAAAAAACAGCGTCGTGATCGACGCGAAGGCAGCGCGATGTCGGCTCCCGCCGACCTTGATTAACGGCGGCGCGGCACTCATTCAGCGCCTCCTACAACCTTTACGTCTCGACTCACAGCGTTCCAACCGCGCAGCGCGACCCTCTCGCAGCGACCGGACGCTCGAGGACAGCTCACCTCGATCCGCCGGGATTCGCCAGGAAGCAACGCGACGTAATTATCTTCGTAGTACACAGGCAACACCCTCTCGCCCTTCTCGTTGAGCATGGTGATTTTCGCCGCAAGCACCGGTTCACGACCCTTATTCTTGATGACGACGACGACGCGTTGATCCTCGCCCTGGCCGCCGGCACGTGCCAGCAGCGACATGAGTTGTGGATGTAACTCGGTGAGTCGTCTTTGACCGGCTGAATCTAGGCTCTGCCAGTACACATTGTCCGATAAAATAGCGCCGGCAGAATCTGTCAGAACCAGCTTTACCAACACCACACCTTCGCGCTTCAGCAGAGGCTTGAGATCTAGAGCGGCTAATGTCGAAATCGAATTCGCTGCAACGCTGACTGCATCGATGCGATCAATGAGCGGACGATTGTCGAGTGAAAGCACACGCGTGCGCAGACGCAGGCGAGGCTGCGCATGCAGCGAGATGTTCGCGACGGTAAGCGTGAAATCCGGTAAGTTCAGTTGCGCATGCACGGGCTCACAGGCCTTTTTCACCCCGTAGTAGGCGGCGGCAGTATCGTAGTCCGAGCTATAAATTTGCCACGAGTTGCTCGGCCACGACGGATGCGTCATCCACAACAGGCGCCCGCTGTTCTGGGTCCAAAGATGCGCCTGGAAACCTTCGAATATCGCGCGATAGGACTCATAGTCCATCAGCTGCGCTTTTCGTTCGAAATCCTCCAGGCTTTGGGCAGCCCCATAATTGTCGGTCAGTGCCGCCATGAATGTCGCCACGTCGCCATTTCCGCCGAAATGCCAATCGTGATAGGCATACGTATCGCTCAGGGGCCACCGGTCGTCGGCAGGGATCGAGGCGCGCAGCGCCTCGAGGGTCGATAGGGAAGGCGTGCCGACTTCCACCGAAAAGCCCTGCGCCAGTTGCGTGAAATATTGCTCTGGTCGCCGATAGTTGTACGGTCCGCTCCCCTGCAAGTTGACGGAATTCGAACTGCCGGTATACAGGCGGGTACCGTCGAGCGTGCTGGTCAGATCTGCCAGACCTTCATTGATGACCGGCTGCGGAACCCCTTCGTTCCTGCCGAACCAAACCGCAATCGACGGATGATTGCGGTAGCGGCTGATGGTGTCGCGCGCGTTGGCCAGGAACAGCGCGGGATCCTGCGCCTCAACCTGGAAATCCTGAGTCGATTCCCAAAAGTCGTTCAAGATGAGAAGCCCGTATTCGTCTGCCAGATCGTAAAAGACATCCTCGGTATTTTGGCCAAGCCAGTTGCGAATGATGTTCAAATGCGCCGCGCGATGCATCTCAAAGTAAGGCTCCAAGCGTGACCGGGAAATGCGCTTGCGTGAATCATCCATTCCCCAACTGCCGCCGCGAGCCGCGATGCGCACCCCATTGACGCGAATAACAAGGTAGGGCGTCAGGGATTCGCTCTCGACGGCGCGAACCGCCGGCGATTGCTCACCCGCCGCCGTTAGCGACTGTGCCCACCCTTGAGGTGTCCTTTTGATCGCCTCGTGACGCACATCGACCAGGCGCTCTCCTCGCGCGCTGCCCACGGTTGGATCCACCTCCACCCGCCGCAGTCGGCCCTGGCTATCGAAAAGCGACAGCTCATAGGTCAATTCGCGAACACCGAATTTGAGCTCGCGCGAGTCGGAGGGCGTGCCGTCAGCCAGAACTTCCAGTTTGAGCGCGTACAGATTCGCCGATCCATAACCGTTCGGCCACCAAAGACGAGGCGCTGTCAGGTGGAGCTGGGTAAATTCCCGCGGATCGAGTGTCACCTCGCTGGTTCCCGGAGCGAGTGTCACCGACTTCTCCACGCGAACGGTATCGAAGCTCGCGATCAACGTGGCGCGCACGTCCTTCGATGCGCGATTCTCAACCGCGACGGTGATATGAACCTCGGCGCTATCGGTGCGCGGCAAGGGTAGTTGTGTGACGACGTGCGGATCGAGCAGTCGCAACCGCCCGCTCGCTGAGAGTTCAACTGTCTGCCAGATGCCCGTGTTTCGGTCGCGAATACCGGGAATCCAATCCCAGCCTTCGGACGCGATGAAAGTGGGTCCGTCGATGGCCAAATTGCCGCCGTTGTTCCCTGGCCCGGCAGCAATGGATTGCTCGTGCGGGATCCCAGGATGGGGCGGCGGCGATACTCGAACCGCAAGGGCATTTCTGCGGCCGGGCTTCAGAACTGCGGTGACGTCGAACACGCCCCGGATGAAAGCGCCCTTGATGGCGCCGAGTTGCACGCCATTCAACCAAACCTGCGCCGCATAGTTGATGCCTTTGAATGTCAGGGTTAGCTCCCGATCCTGCAAGTTGGCGGGCGCGTCGAATACGCTGCGGTACCAATAGTCCTGCCGGCTCAAACTGTCGGGAATCGACAGGTTGTTGAGGCCGTAGTCCGAATCAGGATAGATACCGCGCGAAATCAATGTCGTGAGCACGGTGCCGGGCACAATCGCCGCATACCAATGCGAATCGTCGTAATCCAGCTGCGAGAGTTGCTCGCCGCCAAAATTGCCAATCGGAGCTGCGCTCAAGCGCCAAGCGCCGAGCGTCCAACGGTCGCCACCCCGCGACTCCAGCGCGATCGAGCTGGCGACCGGTTGCGCGATCGGCGTGCTCGGAGGCGTGTTCGCATGAGGCAAGGTCCAGGGATCCTGCGGCTCCTGCAATCCGCGCCAGGCATGTTCCTGCCAGGGCCAGCCTACGCCGACCGCATTAAAGGTAATCAGCGAGAAATCAGGTCGCGAGTTCGCCAGCTGGCGCACCGTCGCCGGGGCAAGTGCCTGCGCGACAAAAGTAAACGAAGCTAGCGCGCCGCCGAAGTGCGCCGGCGAATTCCCTGTGGACGCAGTGGAAGCTGCGATCGGCGCCAATGCTACTTGCGGCGCCATAGGCGGCGAGGCGCCCGTGGCGACGGCGACTTCAATTCCGTCCACGTACAGTCGTGCGCTCGAGCCGTCGAAGGTGGCTGCAATCGCGTACCAGCGGCCCGCAACGAGCGGCGCCGTAATAGCTCGCGCCGCCGCCGCCACGCCGCGCAGAACCAGTACGGGCTTGCCGTCCCATAGGTCGATTCCGCACCACGTGGCGTCGGAAACATCGCCGATGGCCGCCATGATAACGGCGCCGCGCGAAGGTCGCGCAATACTCACCCAACCGCTGAGCGACCACGACGCACCGTCGGCGACGAGAGGGGAATTCGCAGGGAGAGGCCGGGTCAAGCCGACTCCTCCCTCCAGAATTTTGACGTTGTAGGGGCCGAGATTGCTCTTCGGATCCCCCTCGGCCCCGATCATTGGCGACGCCGTCAAGCAAATAATTGCCCAAACTACACACAGGGGTTTTCTAAGAACAAAAAACTTGTCCATTTTTTTTGTAGTCCCGTTTGGCGAGGTCGCCCGCTCCGATGTGCTTTGCATGACAACGCTGCCATTGAAGCATACCGTCGTTATCGACCCGGCGACAGCCCCTCTATTTCCCGGGAATCACTGCGTCAGCGCCTACGCACAGGGGTCGCGATTAAAGAAAAAGAAAATATTTAATCGTTGACGCCGGCTGCAGACGGGGTTAGCCTCGGCTTCGCGTCGATCTGGGTTCTGGACCGGTCGACGGGGGGAATAGAGCGCATAAGTGCCTTGGCAGAAGCATTAACAGTGCCTGCTGTCGGACACCATCAAACCGCGCCGTCGTCGAATAAATGTAACTTCCGGGAGACCAAGCAACATGTCGCATCGTAGGGAAAAGCGCTCGCGTCAAGCCGCTCGTTTAGCAATAATGACAGCGGTGTCATTGGACGTATCCATGTTCAGCCATTTGGCCATTGCTGCGGACGCGGCCGCGACCTCGCAGTCGGCGGCCCAAACCGACGATTTGCAGGAAATCGTTGTTACCGGTTACCGCGAATCACTGCAATCGGCGTTGAATCGCAAACGCGAATCAGTCCAACCTATCGAGTCGGTCGTTGCAGAAGATATCGGCAAGATGCCGGACCAGAACGTATCGGAGTCGCTGCAGCGATTACCGGGCGTTTCAATCAACCGCTCCGGTGGCAAGGGCACGCAGGTGCTGATCGATGGTTTAGGCAATAATCTCATTACCCTGAATGGCGAGTTATTTCTCACCGGCAGGGAAATCTACTCGTCGGGCGAGGGCTCGGGCGGCGCTGGTGGCATCCAATATGCCTCGTTAGAGGGGGTCCCGAGCGAACAAATCGGCGGTATCGACGTGATCAAGAACCCTAACGCCGCGAATCGCGAGGGTGGACTGGGCGGGATCATCGATCTGAAAACGCGCTCCCCGCTCGCCCAAGACATGGGCCTGAATTTGGCCGGCAACTTCCGCGGCACCAAAGCGTCGGATGCCGAAGGGGGCATCACCCCGGTAGGAACCCTCGTCGGCGGCTTCAAGTTCACTGATGACTTCGCCATTACCGCCGGTGTGTCCTATGACGATGAGAAGACTCACACCAAGGAGTTCCAGGATCAGAATCGCAATCAATGGCTGGACACGAATACCGCGACCGTCGGATCCTACGTTGGCAGCCCCATTGCAAGCACCAATACGACGCTGCCGGGCGGGAAGACCTATATTGATCCGCAGTTGGGCTACTTCAGCGATATCTTTGATCAAATAAAGACCAAGGGCGCAACCTTCGGCGCGGAATGGAAATGGAGTGAAAACATCACCAGCAAGTTCGATTATTTCTTTGTTCGCGAAGAGGAAGAAAGTTTTACGTACTCCGACAAAGCGTGGTTCTCCGGCGGCAGCGGCGAGAGCAATGCGCCGGGCGCGCCGGCATCGTTCCCAGGAATCGATCCGTCGCAGCCCTACACGATTGACGGCAACGGCGTAGTGCAATCGGCCACGTTCTTGGCGAACGGCGCTGAAACGGCGACTCTGTATGAGAGCAACAAGACCACTGCTCACAATGTTCAGTTCAACACCAAACTCGCGGGTAACGGTCCCGTGACCGGCAACTTTGGCCTGAATTACTCCAAAGCGAACGGTGATTACGAGGCCGCCCAGGCGGACGTCGAGCATGGCTTTTATGGTGCCTTTGGCAGCGCGAACCCTTCGATCCAAGCGGCGGCTCCCGGCTGTAACAATGGAGGCAACAACTGCACCAACGGCAATCACGGCTATGCATGGAATTGGAACAACGGTGGCACCTCCGGCTTGCCCAGCGCCGGCTATCCTAATAACTATGGATACACCAATGTATTGTCCAACCCGGCATATACGCTGTTCAAATCGAACTGGGCGTGGGCCAACAAGGTCGATGAGAAGAATTATTCCGCCAAGTTCGATCTGCACTACAGGGCTCGCGACGCCGTCGATCTGACTGCGGGCGCACGTTATGAAAGCCGCGAGGTCGATTATGTCCACGGCCGCTACCTTGAGGATGGCGTGGTTCCGTATGGAATCAACGGCGTGGGTGCCGGCACACCGGCCGGCAACTGCTGTACGAGTGCCGCATCGGGCACCTATCTTTACTTTCAGGATCCGGGCTACGCCGCGATTCCGTATTCGACTCCGCAGACGAACCCCAATCTGTTGCTCAACGTCAACAATTTTGCCGTCGGCAACATTGGCGTGAAGAATCCGGTGACGGGCGGTATGACCAATCCGTCCACGTATCTGAACACGCTGTGGACGCAAGCGGGCGTGCCGAATAATACGGAGAAGTTCTTCAAGGACGCTCTCAATTCGTATGATATCAAAGAGAAAACCTCGACCGCGTTTGTCATGGCCCAACTGGGCCAGGTGGGTGCCTACCACGCCGACTTCGGCGTGCGCGTGGTCCGCACCGATCTGACGGTCGATGGTGGCGAGACGAATCCGAATGGATCGACCTTTGTGGGCACGGAATCATGGAACGGCGTAAATGCCAATGATGTGCCGTTCGAAAAGAAGCGCAGCTACACGGACGTGCTGCCGTCGCTCAACTTCGTATTGGATGCAACAGATACTCAGAAAGTGCGCTTTGGTGCGGCCCGAGTGGTGGCTCCGCAAAACCTGAATGACATCGGCCGCGGTCTTCAGTACGGCTTTACACGCGCACCCGATGGTCCTAACGGCCAGGTCCGCTTTAAGTTCGATGGCGGCAGTGCCGGCAACGCGGGCCTGGATCCATTCCGGGCATCGCAATTCAACCTGTCTTGGGAGGATTATTTCGCACCGAGCGGCCTGCTCAGCGTGGGGTACTTCTACAAAGCGGTGGATAATTTTGTCACGACGGCAAACATTCCCACCTTTGTCGTCGATGGCGTCGGCGGCAGCACCGCCAACGTATCTTCGCTGGTCAATGGCGGTTCGGGAAAGATATACGGCGCCGAAATCAGCGCTCAATATGCGTTCGGCAACGGACTCGGGTTCAGCACGAACTACACCCGCTCGGATTCGGACTCCACTCAGGCAAGTTCTTTCGCAGGCCGGCTGCCGATTCCGGGCGTATCGAAAAACGCCCTCAACCTGATTGGGTATTTCGAGCGAGCGGGTTTCTCGGGGCGAGTAGCCTACGCGTGGCGCAGCAGTTCCGTGAATTCCTCCGGCGTCGGGTCGTCGTTCTCGTTCAATGACATCAACGGAGCTCCGAAGACGTATACGATTTACGCGGCAGCGTACGGTCAGGTCGATGGACAGGTGGGATACGACTTCGGTCCCCACTTCGGCATTGTGGCGTCGGTCGTCAATCTGGCCAATGAGAAGCAGCACACCTATCTAGAATGGCCAAACGAGCCGTTTACGTATGACGATACGGGACGTCGCTTTTTCTTCGGCGTAAAGGGTAAGCTGTAGACACTGCAGGACCCGCATTCCAGGCACGATACCGGAGTGAGGGCTGGCGGTTGGACCAGGGTAGCGCGGCTCGCTGCGCTACCCCTCTCCATTGGGCAATGCGCAGGCCGGTACGGCCTACACTCAAGGCCAACCGTCGCTTGGACAACGCTCGATAGGAGGTTGGTGACCAATGTCGGAAAGCCAGCAGAGCCAGAGCCCGCCCGGACCGCAGGGCAAGAAACGCATTGGCAGCATTGCCATTGTCGGGGGCGGAACTGCGGGCTGGTTGGCTGCCGCGATGCTGGCCCGCGCCCTCCCCGGTACGCGCACCACCATTACGGTCATCGAATCGCCTGACATCGGCACGGTGGGAGTTGGCGAGGCGACGATCCCGCCCATCATCGACTTGCTGCAATTCTTGAGCATCGATGAAGCGGATTTCATTCGCCATACCCAGGCGACCTTCAAGCTCGGCATTAAATTCAGCGATTGGAGACAGCTCGGTCACTCGTATTGGCATCCGTTTGGCACGTTCGGAGCTCCTATCAACCGCCGTCCTTTTTTTCATTGCTGGCACAAGGCGCGGGCGGCCGGGCTCGCGCCTCGATTCAACGATTTCAGTATGTGCGCGACATTAGGCGACGCCGGAAAATTCCGTGTTCGCGACAAGAATCCAGATGCGCCGGCGGCGGGACTGCGGCACGCGCTGCACTTCGACGCCTCGCTGGTGGCGAAGTATCTGCGCAGTTACTCGGAGCGTCTGGGCGTCACGCGCATTGAACGCACCGTCAGCACCGCCACCCGGCGCGCCGATGGATTTCTCGATGATCTGCGATTCTCCGACGGCTCATCTCTGCACGCGGACTTGTACATAGACTGTAGCGGCTTTCGTGGAGTCTTAATTGAACAGGTTCTTGGGACCGGTTATGTCGATTGGACTGCGGTTCTGCCCTGCGATCGGGCGGTTGCCTTTCCGACGGCCTTGACGGCAGGCCGTCCGCCGTACACACACGCGCGCGCTAGAAGCGCCGGTTGGCACTGGCGTATTCCGCTACAGCATCGCGCGGGCAACGGGTATGTCTATTCGAGCGCGCACTGCAGTGATGATGAAGCGCGCGATGACCTCATGAGCACCTTGGGGGAAAAGCCGCTCGCTGAGCCGCGCCTGTTGCGTTTCACCACCGGTCGTCGAAAGCTGTTTTGGAACCGCAATTGCGTTGCGCTGGGGCTGGCTTCCGGATTTATGGAGCCTCTGGAATCGACCAGCATTCATCTGGTCACGAGCGGGTTGTACCACCTTCTCGAGCACTTTCCCGATTCCGGGTTCGATCAAACCAACATCGATTCCTACAACGCCGAGTTGATTGACGAGAACGAGCGGATCCGCGATTTCATCGTGCTGCACTACTGCCTCACGCAACGTGACGACACGCCGTTCTGGCGTTACTGCCGCTCCATGGCCATTCCCGACAGCCTGCGGGAACGGATCGAGCTGTACCGGCGAACCGGTCGCGTTCGCCCACGCCCTGGGGAACTTTTCACGGATCTGAGTTGGTTCTATATTTTCGAAGGCTTGGGACTTCATCCCGACGACTACGATCCATTGATGGATGTGGTCACGGTGAGCCAACTCGGCGAGATCATGGACGCCATGGCGAGCGCCACCGCGGCGGTCGCCAGAGACTCCCCGTCGCACGAGAGCTACTTTGCGGCGCGCGACGTCTCCGGCAGCCGCGCTGCGCTCACCCCATGACGGTGCCACGACCGCTGCTCGGCGGCGTCGAATTGGGTGGGACAAAATGCATATGTTTAATCGGTACCTGTCCCGCTGATATTCGAGAGCAAGTCTCCCTTCCTACCGGCAACGACCCCGCAGTAACTCTGGGTCGCATCGTCGATCAGCTGAACTCATGGCAGTCAAGGCACGGGCCCATAGCCGCGCTCGGTATCGCATCCTTTGGCCCGCTTGATTTGGTAAAGCGCTCCTCAACCTACGGTTACATCACGTCTACCTCAAAACCGGGCTGGCGATTCGTCGAGGTGGCCGGCCATCTGTCGCGGGCCTTCGGCGTGCCGACTAATTTCGATACGGACGTGAACGGCGCAGCCATGGCTGAGGGGCGCTGGGGCGCTGCTCGCGGGCTCGACGACTTTGCCTATCTCACCGTGGGTACGGGAGTCGGTGTCGGACTGGTCGTGCAGGGCAACGTGGTTTATGGGTTTGGCCATCCCGAACTGGGTCACGCGCGCTTGGCCAGACTGACGGACGACGACTGGCCAGGGGCTTGCGCATTGCACCGAGACTGCGTCGAAGGTTTGGCCTCAGGCACCGCAATTGCCGCGCGAGCCGGCATACCGGCGGAGCAGTTACCCGCGAATAGCCCGATCTGGCAGCCTGTGGCGCATACGTTAGCGCAGCTGCTGCATACCATAGTGCTCGCCACGGCACCCCGCCGCATCATTGTGGGCGGCGGCGTCACACAGTCGCGTCCGGAACTGCTCGCACGTGTGCGCGGGCTGGTATTGCAGAGCCTCAACGGCTACCTGGAGCTCGAAGCGCTCGCGGGACCCATAGATGGCTACATCGTGGCCCCAGGCCTGGGTGCACAGGTCGGCCCCTTGGGCGCACTCGCACTGGCAACCGATGCATACCAATCGGCGTCGCGGGCCGCGACCGGTTGACGGCAAGCCGTTCACCGCCAGGAAATCCGCGAAAATGGCCAAGAAGAACGAGTCGAGCGAAGCTGGGAAAATCGAGCGCGGTCGTGGCCCGCGGCTCTCCGGCAGCAATTTGCAACACGCCGGCGATCACAATCAGCGCGTGACCTTGCACGCGATTCGGGTCAACGGGCCGGTGACTCGAATGGCGTTGGCGCAGCAGACGGGCCTCACCTCGGCGGCAATCGCGAACATCACCAATCGGCTGCTCAAGGATCGCCTGATACTGACCGCCGGCCGAATGCACGGCGCGCGCGGACAGCCTGCGCACAAGCTCGTGGTCAATCCCGACAGCTGCTTCTCGATCGGCCTCAACGTCGATCGAGACCACATCACGCTGGTGCTCCTGGATTTTGCCGGCCGGGTGCACGCGCGCGCCGCGCGTGAGATCCATTTTGCGCGCCCGGCCACTGTGCGCATTTTTTTCCAGCGCACGGTGATGCAGATGTTGGCGCGCGCCGGAATTGCGCGCAGTAGCGTGATCGGCGTCGGCGTGGCCTTTCCCGACGACATCGCAAGAGCACATCTGCCCGATCAACCCGGCGACTACGCGTCATGGGCCGACGTCAGGGTCGATGATCTATTGCGCGACGTGCTCGGGGTGCCGGTGTTCGTGGAAAATGACGCCGCGGCGGCCGCCATCGGCGAGATGCAATTCGGCGCCGGACACCGCTACCGCAGCTTCTTTTATTTGCTGATCACGGCTGCGCTGGGCGGCGGCCTGGTTGTCGATGGCAGCTACTTTCGCGGCGCGCAAGGGCGCAGCGGCGAGATCGGTTGGCTGCACGACCGCAATGCTTCAGGCCAAGACATGCAGCTGCAGAACATCGTCTCTTTGTCCGCTCTGTACAGCCGCCTGGCCGATGGCGGCTACCGCGTTACCTCGCCGCGCCGCCTTGCCCGCTTGAACAGAGGTGCGCGCGTCATTATCGATCGTTGGATTCAGGAATCCACCGAAGCCTTGGTGGCTTCCATGGTGTCCATCAATTGCCTAATAAACCCGGACGCCATCCTAATCGGTGGCCGCCTTCCCGCCGCACTGGTGGATCAGCTGGCCGCGGCGCTCAATGCACGCATGAGGGAGTTTGCTGCGCAGATGCCGGCCATTGCGCCCGTCGCTCGCGCCATCACCGCCGACGACGCCCCGGCGGTAGGCGCCGCCATCCTCCCCTTCACCCACACACTGCTTCCGACTCGCTTTGCGTTGTTCAAGGGAGACTAAGGCAGATCGTCTTCAAGCAGTGATTTCAGCGGCTCCAGGAATTCTTCGTAGTTGCGCCAGCGCTCGACCGATGAGTTGTCAATCTTCTGCCGTACCCGCCATCGGCTGGCGGTGACCACCGAGCGTGAAGTTCGATGAAAATCGAGGCAACGCGCATTCCAGGGCAGCCCGACGAAGTCCGACATCTTACGGCTCCAGTGGGGCAGATCTGCCACTATCCCCTCGTACGGCACCTCCAGCATGACGCCCGCGGGGAGCACGCTTCGCCAATGGCGCATGAGGCGGCGATATTCGCGGTAGTAGTGAGCCAGGTCCTGCAAATCGTTGGCGTAGGTATTGGCAGCCTCGAAATGCTGGAAATAAATGGACAGGCATGTATCGATCGGGTTGCGCCGCAGGTGGATGATTCTAGCGTGCGGCATCGCCGCGTGAATTAAGCCCAGAAATAGGAAATTGGCTGGAAACTTATCGACCACCCGAGCCGCGTCGGGCGACAAACGGCGCAGCAGCGACTGGTAACCTGCGGACAACTCGGCGAGGGTGGCATCGCTGACGCCCAAACACAACGCGCCGGCGATGGTCGCCGCGGTGATACGCGGCGCCGACCATGCACCCCAGTAGGTCAGTTCGCCGGCGCCAAATACCGAGGGATGTGAGGCCAAGATCTGCTCAGCGAGCGTGGTCCCCGAGCGCGGCATGCCCACTATGAACACGGGACGCTGCGACGAGTTCTCCCGTTGACGATTGCGGCCCACCCACTGCGCCTCATGGGAGCGAATGATCAAATCGACGCCGAGCGTCAATTGCACTCTGTCGTGGACCGGCCCACATTGCTGCGCCAATTGATTTGCTCGCCGGTAGTGGTGGAAAGCGGTTTTGAAGTCCATGACGTCATCGAAGTATTTTCCCATGGCATAGCGGAGCAGTAATTCCCGCCGCGGCGGCAACGGTTGTTGCGCCAGGCGCTGCACGGCAGCCAGCCAGGCGCCGTCGGCAGGCGTCATCCGCCGCAGGCGCGATAGGCCGGCCCAGCCTTCAACCGAGTCGGCGTCCATGCCCACGACGCGTGTGAAAAGATCCGCCGCCTCGACGAACCTGCCGCTATCCGCCCTCAGTTCTGCCAGCACCACCAAGGTTGCGGCCGAGTCGGGTTGCAGGCCAAGCGCGTGTTGGCAACTGAGTTCGCATTCACCTGTGCGGCGCTGCAGCCTGAGCGCCGAGCCAAGCTCGGTGTGCGCGGCCACGAAGTTCGGACGGATTTCGAGCGCACGGCGATAACCGGCCACCGCGTCGTCGAGGCGACCGACGCTTCGCAGAGAATTGGCCAAGTTGACGTGTGCCTCCACAAAATCCGGACTCAGTGCCACCGCCTGCTGAAAACATGCTGTGGCCTCGGCCACCCGCCCGAGTTTCAATAGGGCGATGCCCAAACTATGGTGTGCAGCCGCAAAGTCCGGCCTGATGTCGAGCGCACGCCGGCTGCTCTGCGCCGCCTCGTCGATCTGACCCAGCTCCAATTGCACGTCGCTCTTATTGTTGTGCGCCTCCGCAAAGTTGGGGCGAATTGCCAAGGCCCGGGCGTAGCACGCCAGCGCCTCCTCGAGTCGTCCGAGCCGTCCCAATGCGTTTCCCAAATTGAGATGCGCCACGGGATCATGCGGGGAGTACCGCACGGATCGCGTCAATGCCTGCAGAGCGTCCTTTCCCTGATGGCGCAGCGCCGCCGCCAGCAGTTGCCAGTGCAATCCCGACTCAGGTTCCGCATCGAGCAGACCTTGGGTCTCTGCCTCCAATTCCGCATAACGTCCGGCGCTCAACAGGGCTGCAAGCCGCTTGGATTCAGATCCGGCCGACAGGCTTCCGCAACAGGTCTTATATTTTCGGCCGCTGCCGCAAGGGCATGGATCGTTTCTCGCCACGATCACGTCAAGCGATCCTGGATTGTCTCGAGGGACACCCTCTTGGTTTCGATCACCGAGGTCTTGATCCAAATCAGCTGCACCACCATCATCGCCGCAAAAAATGCGAACAGATAACCGGGCGCGAACACCGACACCAGTGTTGGGAAGAAGGAGGTCAGCAATGCGGCAAAGCACCAGTGGGTGAAACTGCCGAGCGCTTGGCCTGCCGCGCGCTGCCGATTGGGAAAGATCTCGGAAATGTACACCCAGATGACCGCGCCCTGACCGATGGCGTGTGCCGCGATGAAGGCAAAAATGCACGCGGGTACCATGGAATATCGCTCATGGAAGAACGCCCAGGACACGCATCCGAGCGATAGAATGTAACCAAAGGAGCCGATGTAGAGCAGTGTGCGGCGGCCCAGCCGGTCGATCAGCCGTAGACCGATGAACGTGAAGATGAGATTGGTGACGCCGATTCCCGTTGATTGCAGCAGCGCCGCCTTTGCACCAAGTCCCGTCAACTCGAAGATGCGCGGTGCGAAATAGAGTATGGCGTTAATTCCCGAGAGCTGATTGAAGAAAGCAATCAGTACCGCCAGAAGAATCGGCCGCCGCAGTTCCCGGCTCCAAAATTTGGCGGCGCCGGCCCTCTTCTCGGACGCGGTCTGAATCGCCGCAGCCTCGGCATCGATGTCAATGGCGGCGGCGTGCGGCCGTATGAGGCGCAACACCCGTACACCCGCCTCCATGTCATGCTTCCTGCTGATGAGCCAGCGTGGGCTTTCGGGAAGTGCTGTGCAGGCAACGGTGTAAAGGAGCGCGGGAAAAACAATGACGCCCAACATCCAGCGCCAGGAATTCGGTCCGCAATCCACCAATAGCGAATTGGACAGGTAGGCCGTGAGGATGCCGAAAACGATATTGAACTGAAACATACCCGCCAGCAATCCACGCTGCTTCGGCGGCGAAATCTCCGAAATGTACAAGGGCGCCGCGACCGTTGACATGCCGATTCCAAGTCCGCCCAGCAAACGCGCACCGATGAATGAATTGACGTCCGTCGAGAGCGCCGACCAGAGAGCGCCGCCTACGTAAAGCACACCGATAAAGACCAATGTGGCACGCCGTCCGTATCGATCCGTAGGCCAACCGCCCAAGACGCTGCCCAGCACCGTTCCGTATAGAGCAGAAGCGATGGCGACGCCATGCATCCCGGCGCTCAAGTTCCACAGAGACTGGATCTTCTGCTCTGCTCCGGAGATCACCACGGTGTCGAAACCGAACAAAAATCCGGCCAGGGAACCTGTGACGGCCCACAGAAGAACGCGGGGACTCACGCAGTTCCCCCGTATGCCGCGGCGGGGCACCGCAATTCAGGCATAATTCTCCAATGACGCATCTGCACTGCGCCGACTCGAAGCTTCATCTCATCGCACTGAATGAGAAGTTGATCGCTTGGCTGGTGAACGACGTCTATCCCCTCTGGGCGTTGCACGGCGTTGATCCGAAAAATGGGGGCTTCATAGAGGCCCTCGGACAAGACGGCGTGGGACTTGCACATCCGCGAAGAGCACGAGTCCAGCCGCGTCAGATCTACGCATTCGCGCAGGCTCGCGCATTCGGGTGGTGCGGCGACGCAGCCGGTATTATCGGCCGTGGCTTGCAGTATTTCATTACACACTATCAGCGCCACGACGGGTTGTTTCGCACTCTGGTCGCGCCGGACGGGGCGGCGCTCGATGACCGCGCTCTGCTTTATGATCAGGCGTTTGCACTGCTTGGCCTGGCCGCCGCTGCCACCGCGCTTGGGGAGCGGTGCGAATTCGAAAAGCGCGCGTTGGCGCTGCGCGCAGTGATCGAGAGCCGGCTGCGCACCTCCGATGGCTCGTTTCTCTCCGAAGCCGGGGCCGACACGACTCGAGAATCGAATCCTCACATGCATTTGCTGGAGGCCTGTCTGGCGTGGGCCGATATCGGCACGGATGCCGGTTGGGCGGAATGGGCGAAAAGCCTTGCAGCACTCGCAGTGTCGCGCTTCATCCGCATCGACAGCGGCGCGCTCGGCGAGTGCTACAACGCTGCGGACTGGCGACCGGCGCCGGGCATTGCCGGCCGCACCGTGGAGCCCGGGCATCTTTTCGAATGGGCCTGGTTGCTGCTGCGGTGTGATCCGCAGCATCGCCCCAGCGTTCGCGAAAACGCTTTGCGGCTCGTATCGATCGGCGAGGCATACGGCGTAAGTGCAGGAGTTGCGATCAATCAACTGCTCGACGACATGACCGTTCCCGATCCGAATGCACGGCTCTGGCCGCAGACCGAGCGGCTCAAGGCGGCGTTGCTGGCCGGCGGCCTGACCGGCGAGCCGCGCTACTGGTCCATGGCCCATGACGCGGCACTGAGTTTGTTCCCATATTTGGATACTCCGCTGCGCGGCCTGTGGTTCGACATGAAGAGCCCGAGCGGCAAATTCTTCGACTCGCCGGTGCCGGCCAGCACCTTGTATCACCTGGTGGGAGCGATCGCCGCGCTGAATACGGCCCTTCACCCCTAAGTACGCGACCGTGACGGATGCCAAACTGGAGTTCATGCCCGATCCAGACTACAGCACTCATGGAAAAATGTCAGCGCTGTCAGATATTCCGCGTAGAACAAGCGGCCTCCCCTGCTTTTCGATGCGAACCCGACGATAGAGTCTCGATAGCCGTGGCGGAATGCCGCGGCCTACTTGGATCTGAAGATAATTTCTTGCATGCGCTTAAGCTTCGGTGAAGCAATCGGAATCGTCAGCATGGTACTCGCCACCGCCATCACCAGTAACGCGGTGAAGGACTCACTGGTGATCAACTGCTTATCCAGGAGAATATTCACGAAAATAATCATGATTAAAGCTTTCGTCTGCAGCAGCCAGCCGATCAGCGAGGCCTCCCCAGGCTGCCATCCGAGGAATTTCCCGGCGATGCCGGTACCGGCCAGCTTCCCTGCGATTTGGGCCACCAGCAATACGCCGGCGACTATGAACACCGCCGCGCCACCCATGTTCCAATTCGTGCGCAGTCCGGTGCTCAAAAAAAACACCGGCATGATCGTGAGCAGTACGTTGTGGCGCAGCGTGTCCATTTCCTTCATGTCGAACCAGTCCTTTTCCATGACGGCGCCGGATAGAAAGGCGCCCACCATGAAGTGCAATCCTGACCAGTCCGCGCCGAATGCGCACGCTGCCAGCCATATCAGACCCACATACCAGCGATCCTTCGCCTGCAGTCGCGGCATGAGGCGACGGAACGCCAGCGCGGCGACGGCGAAGACAACTAAAAAAGCGACTTGCTTTCCCATCCGGTGCCAGTCCATCAGAATGACGGCAAGTACTCCCCAGATGGCCACGTCATCCAGACTGGCATAGCGCAGAATTCTTTGACCGATGGGTTGGCGCAGGATCTCGAGCTTTTCCATGAGTAGAATCAGAATGGGCAGAGCAGTCACGGCGCAGGCCATGCCCACACCCAAGATGAACTGCCAGGTGCTGGCGCGGGGGCCGATCCAGCCGCTTTGCTGCACGATCACCGCGGCGGCTGCGCCACCGAATAGCAGCGGCATCCCTAAAGCGAACCCGGCAGTGATGCCGCTTTCGCGCTTATGCGCCCATGCTTTGCGCAGGTCCAGCTCGATCCCTGCGATCCAGACGAAGGTCATCACCGCCCACCACGCGATGCCGTTGAGCGCTTGGATAACCTGCGGGTTGAAGACGAAGGCGTAGTATTGCGGAAACACAGCACCGCCAATGCCGGGGCCCAGGAGTATGCCGGTGACGATTTGCACCACCACCAGCGGTGCATAGTAATCGGTCCTTCCCACCCGCCAAATCAGGAACGGTACGCTCAGGATCAAGATCATCGCGATCAGAAAGATTTCGCTGGTATTCATGCGTCACGCCATGCCCTTCGTTCTTAGTTCGTCACCGTCAGCACCGCCTCCTTCAAGTCTGGCGAAATGCGCTCAATACTTGCGGTGTCGCTCGATCAAGCACTCGGCCATCGTCACCGCATTGCGGCTGCGTCTTGGCGTTCTTTTCACTGCGGCTGCATGACCGACGTATCGATTTTCACCCCCGCCATCAAGTTGCGTGTAACCGGCGTCTTACCGGCGATCTCCAGCAGGCGCTGCGTCTGTTCGGCGGTCAACGGCTTGGAGAATGACAGGCGTCGATCGATATGCCCTTTGTTCTCAGCATCCGTGGTGTAGCGCAGACCGACGGTGATCTTCCCGAGTTCCCAGCCTTTGCGGCCCGCATACATTCTCAGCGTGATCGAGGTGCAGGCACCAAGGCTTGCCAGCAGCAGTTCATGAGGCGTAGAGCCCGAATCGCTGCCGCCTCGTTCGACCGGTTCATCCGAGGTCAATCGGTGATGGCCTGAGGCGATTTGCTGTGCGTAATGATATTCGCTAATGACCGTAACGTGCGCCATGCCATCTCCTTGGAACCACTGCCGTTTACCCGAATCGCGCAAACATTATAGTCGACGCACTCGAAAGGGCTACTTGGCGAGGGTGCCGCCGGCGCCGGCCTTACGTGAGCGATTTTAGCGCTCCCAGTGACCGGCAATGTAATGCCACTGCAAAGCCACCTTGTCCCAATGCGCGCCGACCCAGTGAGCCGAGCGGCGCTCCAATATCCAAGTCCCGGATACCCAAGCGTAGGACCGGCCATTCCATTCCCAATGTCCCGCGCCCCACACGTAGCCGTCACGCGGTGGCGGCGCATGTTCGGCCTGCGGCGGCGGCGGCGCGGTGTCGGTGATTATTTCAGAGCCCGCGTATGCATCAGGGCGAAACAGCATTGCACTGAGCAACACGGCCCCGGTCCACATCAAGGCACGACGGGCGCCGCGAGTTTCGTTTTGACGGCACGGCATGGCGATGAATCTCCGTTACTACAACTGAACGAATCATACGATTATCGTTCAATTTGTCAAGTATCGGAGAAGACTGCGAAGGGCTGCGTGTCAGCGCTTGACGGCTCGTGTGCGGGATGCGCCGCGAGGCGCTGATCTGGCGCGCGGCGCCGGATTGTTTTTTCTCGCGAGCGCTCTCACGCCGGTCAGGTACGCGGCGGCGAACGCGCCCAGATCCGCCTCCATCTCGGCGGCCGTCGCACTGCGGCGCGCGAGTTCGCCGCTGCCGAAATACAAGGTGCGTGCGAGTTGAGCCGCCTGCGGCGCAAGCTGCGCATCATCGGCCATTGCCCCTCGCAGCATTCGCAGGATTGCTTGGTCCAGTTCGGCGAAAATCTCCCCCGCCAGGCTATGCGTATACGAGAACAGCTCAGCGGCATGCGCCGAGCCGCGCACCAATGCGAATATCGGCTGCTGTTTGGCAATGACGGCATCGGCGAGCCGCCCATCGAGCGAGGCACGCGGTTTCGCGAGCGCCGTTTCCACGGCGCCGCGCAGAATATCGGCCATACGGCCGCACACCGCTAGATATAGCTCGTCTTTGTTCTTGAAGTAGCTGTAGAGGGTGGCCTTGGCCACATTGGCCTCGCGCGCCACGAGTTGCATGGTGACCGCGCGAAAGCCGATTTTTTTGAATAATTCCTCGGCGCTGCGCAGCGCGCGCCGGTAGCGCGCGTTCTCATCGTTCACTTCCAGCCGCTCGAGTTATTGCCGCTGCCCGAATTGCCGGACAGCAGGCTGCCGAGCAGCCCTCCGACGATGGCGCCGCCGATTTGTAGAGCGATATCCGCGCCCGGATTGCCCCCGACGCTGCCGTTGCCCGCCACCTCGTCTTGTTCGATATGCGACACCACCCAGTCGAACTTGCCGCTGGTGACCGCTGCCTTGCAGTAGCGGCATTCCCCGATTTGATTCAACGACACGGGTGCGCCGCAGCTCGGACAGGTGTTCTCGAGCGTGCCGGGCTTATTCAGTGTGGCAACTCCCACTGACCGCTGGAAGGTCCAGTCCTCGGTGAATGGCCGCACCGTACGGTCGCCGAACACGATCTTGCCTGCCGGATCCACCTCGTAATCCGCGGCGGCCGCGGTGATGCGAACCGTCAAATCATCGAATACCCGGCCGTGCACGATCTGCAAGGGCTCGACGGCACGAACTTCGATGTGCTCCATTACATTGCGCCGATTCTCCGCGGCCAGCGTTTCGAGTTGCGCGGCCCACGCAAAATAGGCGCAATGTAATGGAGCACATCGAAGTTCGTGCAGTCGAGCCCTTGCAGATCGTGCACGGCCGGGTATTCGATGACTTGACGGTTCGCATCACCGCGGCC
>JANYIY010000430.1 GCA_025358615.1 Gammaproteobacteria bacterium
CCTTGGACCACTCCTCTGGATCATCAATCGCAGGGTAATGGCCCCAAGATGGAAATTCCACGATCGGCCAATCGATCGGTAATCGCTGCAAAGTCATCTCGATCTCGAAACGGTTAACGACTTTGTCAGCCCCACAGATCCAGACAGTGATATTTTTGAGGGCATCAGGCTGATCTTTAAACGCTCGTTCAAGCTGCCTGAGCCACTCGGGAGTGAACCAATCGAAAAGATCGCCAAAGGCTTTGCATGTAGCATAACCCTCAAAAAACGACTGACGTAAGTCTGGTTCAAGAGGCCTTTGAAACTGTTTCCTCACGAACCTGTGCTGAAACTTTTCCAAAGTGAACAGCTTTCTCAAAAGGAATTGGGGAAATTGCCAATGGAAATTCTGCGCACCAATCTCGCGGCCTTGTTGCTGCGCCTGGCAGCGGACGGCCTGGGCGAGGCGGAGAATTTCCCCTTCGTCGACCCGCCCGACTCGCGGGCGCTCGGTGACGGCTATCGCTTGTTGCAGGAACTCGAGGCTTTGGATGCCGAGCGGCGCATCACGCGTCGCGGCCGGGTCATGGCGCGGCTGCCGCTCGATCCGCGCTTGGCGCGCGCGCTGCTCGAAAGCAAGCGTTTCCACGCCGAAGGCGAGCTGCTGGCCATCGTCGCCGGCTTGAGCGTACCGGACGTACGGATCGCCGCGCCCCCGGGAAATCCGGCAGCCCGCAACCAAGCGGAGGATTCGGCTTCGAGCGCCGCCTTCGAAGATCCGAAGTCCGAGTTCTCGGCGCTGGTCAAGTTGTGGCGGGCGTATCGTAAGGCACGCGAGGGGCCGCGGCGCGAATTGCGCCGCTGGTGCAAGGAGCGGCAGTTCTCGCTGCTGCGGCTCTCCGAATGGGACGATGTCTATGCGCAGGTGGTGGAGCGTGCGGCGGAGGTAGGTATCGTCGCGCAGCCGCAGGCCGCGAGTTACACGGGCGTGCACCGCTCACTGCTGGCCGGCTTTTCCACCATGGTTGGCTCGCGCGCCGAGGAGGGCGTGTATCTCGGCACGCGCGCCGTGCGTTTCCATATTTTTCCGGGATCGCCGCTGGCGCGCCGCCGGCCCCGCTGGGTCATGGCGGCGAACATCGTCGAGACCTCGCGCGTATTCGCACGGCGCGTCGCGGAGATAGAACCGCAATGGATCGAGGCTGCGGCAGCGCACTTGCTGAAGCGCGAGTACCTTGAACCCGACTGGGATGAGGAACGCGAGGCGGTCGTGGCGCGCGAGCGGGTGAGTTTCTTGGGGCTGATTTTGAGCGCCAATCGTGTTGTGAATTATGGGCCCATTGCGCCGGAAGAGTCGCGCCGCATATTTGCGCGCGAGGCGCTGGTCTATCAACGATTGCGTCGCAGGCCCGATTGGCTGCTGGCGAACGACGCCGCGGTGCGCGAGGCGCAGCGGCTGGAGGAACGCTTGCGCACCCGCAATCTTCTGCAAAGTTTCGAAGCCTTCGTCGAGTTCTATGAGCGCGCGCTGCCGCGCCAGGTATCGAGCGCCGCGACCCTGGAATACTTCACCCGGCATTTGTCGCAGCCGGAGCGGCGGGCGCTGACTCTGGAGGCGCGGCACATATTCGCCAGCGAGCCGGACGCGCAGGCGCTGGCGCAATTTCCCGAGCGCGCCAGCGTCGATTCGCTGTCGGTCCCGGTGGAGTACCGCTTCGCGCCCGGTGAGGCGGGCGACGGCGCGATTCTGCAAATACCCCTGCTGGCGTTGCCTGGACTCACCCGCGCCGCAGTGGATGCCGCCGTGCCGGGGCTGGCCGAACCTCGAATCGAGGCGCTGCTGCGTTCGCTGCCGAAGGATGCGCGGCGCAACTTGATTCCGATCGGCGATGCAGCCGCGCAGTTTCTTGCGAGTACGACCGCAACCGAGGGCGCGGCAACGCAGCCCGTCGCCGCGGACGTTGCCAGCCTGAAGCGCTGGTTGAAGGAGCGTCGCGGCATCCCGGAGCCACTGCTGCGCTTCGACCTCGGCGCCGTGCCGGTACATTTGCTGCCGCAGCTGGTGGTCACCGCCGATGGCAAGGAAATCGCGCAGGGCAGGACATTGGCGGACTTGCGCCGCGCCAGTGCGGCGGCCGCGCGCGCGGAGCTCGAACGCCGCGCTCGTGCCGACTATGGGCTGGTGGGAGCCTGGCGGCGCTTCGAATTAGATACATTGCCCGACAAGCTCCCGCTGACCCTCGAGCAGGGAATCATTTGGATATTTCCGACCTTGCTGCGCACCACCCAGGGCCTGCAGGTGCGCTATGAATGGTCGGCTGCCGAAGCTAAGCGCCGGTGGCGGCAGGCCGCGCCATTGCTGGCGCGCGCCATGCTTGCCGGCCAGGCTCGCGATCTCGGCAAAAGCCTCGCCGGCAATGCGCCGCTGCTGCTGGCGGCCAGTCCGTACATGAGCAGTGGCACGCTGATCGATGCGCTGCTGCAACGGGCATTTGGCCGCGCTTGTTTTGACGATGCCGAGGCGCCCCGCACGCGCGAGTTGTATGCCAAGGCCGTCGATCAGGGTCGCGCGCGCCTGCACGACTGCCTGGATGAAATCGTCGCGAACACGCTGCGCTGGTTGGCGGACGCTCGCGAAGTGCGCCGCGCGCTCGAGGCTGCAGACACGGCATCCGCGGCTGATGCAATGCAGGAGAGCAATGAACATCTGCGGCGCCTGTTGAGCGCCGAGGCGCTCGAATCGGCCTCGCCGGACTGGTTGCGCCAATTGCCGCGTTATCTCAAGGCGGAGCAGCGCCGCTGGCAACGCAACGCTTCGCGCGGCAGCGAGTCGCCGCATATCCTGCAGCAACTTCGCGACTGGTCGGCGCGTTACGCAAGTCTCGAGAAGCAGGTAGGCGGCGAGCTGCGCTGGCTACCGGAACTCGACGATCTCAAGCACTGGATCGAAGAG
>JANYIY010000322.1 GCA_025358615.1 Gammaproteobacteria bacterium
TGATTGGCGTCGTCCCCATCATCAATCTGGAATGGATTCAGAAGCTGCATCGCGACCAGCATGTGCGCGGCTACAGCCAGGATGCGGTGGTGGAGACCATTCTGCGCCGCATGCCCGACTATGTGAACTATATCTGCCCGCAGTTCAGCCGCACCCATGTCAATTTTCAACGCGTGCCGACCGTGGATACCAGCAATCCCTTCATCGCCAAGGACGTGCCAAGCGCCGACGAATCGATGGTGGTGATCAGGTTCGCCAATCCAAAGCACATCGATTTCCCCTACTTGACTTCCATGTTGCACAACTCGTGGATGAGCCGCCCCAACAATATCGTGGTGCCGGGCGGGCAAATGGGCCTGGCGATGCAATTCATCTTCACCCCAATGATTCTGCGCTTGATGGATTTGAAACGGCGCGCGCAATAGGCGACTACACGCTCACACTTGAGGAGAATTCATGGCTTTCATTTCCCTTCGCCAGCTGCTGGATCACGCGGCCGACCACGGCTACGGCGTGCCGGCATTCAATGTGAATAATCTCGAGCAGATTCAAGCCATCATGGAAGCGGCCGAAGAGAGCCAAAGTCCGGTGATCTTGCAAGCCTCGGCGGGAGCTCGCAAGTATGCGGGCGAGCCCTACCTGCGCCACATGGTGTTGGCCGCGGTCGAATCGCATCCCGGCATCCCGGTGGTTCTGCATCAGGATCACGGTGCCAGTCCCGGTGTGTGCGCGCAGTCCATACGTTCGGGATTTACCAGCGTGATGATGGACGGTTCCTTGAAAGAGGATGCAAAGACACCGGCCGACTACGAATACAATATCGCCGTGACGCGCTGCGTCTGCGAGATGGCCCACGTCATTGGGGTCTCGGTCGAGGGAGAATTGGGCTGCTTGGGTTCGCTCGAAACCGGCCAGGCCGGCGAGGAAGACGGAGTCGGTGCGCAGGGCACTTTGACGCATGACATGCTGCTCACCGACCCCGCTCAAGCCAAGGATTTCGTCACACGCACCCAGGTCGATGCGCTGGCGATCGCCATCGGCACCAGCCACGGCGCATATAAGTTCACGCGCCAGCCCACCGGCGATATTCTCGATATCGGCCGCATCGCACAGATCCACGCTGCCGTCCCTAATACGCACCTGGTGATGCACGGCTCCTCGAGCGTGCCGCAGGAATGGCTCGCCATCATTCGCGAGCATGGCGGCGACATCAAGGAGACTTACGGAGTTCCGGTGGAAGAGATTCGGCGCGGCATCAAGAGCGGCGTGCGCAAAGTGAACATCGACACGGATATTCGCTTGGCGATGACCGGCGCCATGCGGCAGGCCTTCTCCCAGGATCCTAGCGAGTTCGATCCGCGCAAGGCGCTGATCGCCGCCAAGAAGGCGGCGCGCCTGCTGTGCAAGGCGCGCTTCGAGGCGTTCGGCTGCGCGGGACAGGCGACACGCATCGTTCCTATCGCACTCGAGGTGATGGCCAAGCGCTATCATTGACACGACGCGAGCGCCGATGATCAGTGCCATTCTCTGGGATGTCGACGGCACACTGGCGGAGACCGAGCGCGACGGCCACTTGGCAGCCTTCAATCAGGCATTCGAGGCTCTGGGTGTCCCGTGGCGTTGGAGCGACCAACGCTACGCAGAGCTGTTGGCCGTCGCCGGCGGCCGCGAGCGCCTGCTGCACGACATGCAAACCCAGTCCCAAGCGCCTGCCGGTGCCAAGGAACGCGAAGCCCTGGCCGAACGCGTTCATCGTCGCAAGAACCAGGTATATGCGAGCATCGTCACCCGCGGCGACCTCGCGCTGCGCCCAGGGGTACGCGAGCTGCTGCAGGACTGCGCGCAAGCCGCACTGCGTCTCGGCATTGTGACGACCACCAGCCGCTCCAATGTCGAGGCCCTGCTCGGCACGCATCTTGGGGTGGATTGGCGATCGGCCTTCGACGTCGTGATCTCGGCCGAAGAGGCACCGAAAAAAAAGCCCCACCCCCAAGCCTACCGGCTTGCCCTCGACGCACTACGGCTGCCCCCGCACGAGACCGTCGCCATGGAGGATGCGCCTGCGGGCGTGACTGCGGCACAGGCCGCCGGGGTGTCCGTTATCGTCACCCGCAGCCATTACTTTCATTCAACCCCCGGCCACGGCGTGCTGGCGGTGGGTCCGTCCCTGGGTCGAGTCGAAGGTTGGAATCCGCCTGCCGACCCACGTGCCGCGCGCATCGATCTCAGGCAAATTATCACCTGGCACGGCTACAATGACCGACCTCTATGAGTCGACAGCCACTTCCCATCGCCAATCAGACCGTCGGCAATCGTCAAACGGAGCGCCTGCGCGGCATCGTTTATATGGTGTCCGCGGTGTTCGTCTTTTCCATCATGGACTCGCTGCTGAAGCGGCTATCCAGTCACTATGGGCCACTGCAGATTTCCTGCCTGCGCTGCATTTCGTCCTGGCTGTTCCTATTGCTGCCCATTGCATGGCAGAAAACCTGGGCGGAATTGCGACCGAAGAATCTGCCGCTGCATCTATTTCGAGCGGTGCTCGGTGTCGGACTGCTGGCCAGCTTCATTTTCGCGGTACACCGCTTAAGCCTCGCGCAGACGTACTCGCTGTTCCTGGCGGCGCCGTTGTTGATGACGGCTTTGTCGGTGCCCATTCATGGCGAAAAAGTAACGGGCAAGCGCTGGCTGGCGATTGTGGTCGGATTGGGAGGAGTCCTGGTCATTTTGCAGCCCTGGGGCAAAGGCAGCATCTCATTGATAGCGGCATGTGCCGCGGCGGCGGCGGCGACTTGTTACTCCTTGAGTGCGCTGACCGTGCGTAGTCTCGGACGCAGCAATTCGAGCATGTCCATGGTGTTCTGGTACCTGCTGATGGTCGGCATCAGCGCCGGCGTGCTGGCGCTCGGCGACTGGCGGCCCGTGCAGGCCGGCGACTGGGGCTGGCTCATCGGCATCGGCATCAGCGGGGCGTTGGGACAAATGTGGCTGACCGATGCGTTTCGACGCGCACCGCCCGCCGTGGTCGGGCCGTTTGAATACACCGCCATCCTCTGGGCCTTCGCCATCGACTGGATATTTTGGTCGGCGTCGCCGTCGCTGAGCTTGATTGTGGGCGCCTGCATTGTCATCGCCAGCGGCATCGTTGTGATACTCGACGAGCATCGCCTGAGCCGGATGATCTTGAACCCTGCCACTCCCCCACCCTAGCTACTTCGGGCCTCAGTGCAGAGCGGGGTGCTGAACGACCGCGGCGCGACGTGTATCTGTCGCCGTAGCGCAAGATCCTTTGCCCATGAGCGACGCGAGCGCGGCACAGGCATCGACCAGAACGCCATCGCCATCGCCATCGCCGCCGGCCTCGGGCGAGTGCGTACTGGTGTTGCGCAACAAGCGGTAGGCGTCGCCGGCAGTCAAGCCAGGATTCTTGGCCAGAAGTAAGGCTACGACACCGCTGACCTGTGCGGTTGCGATAGAGTCGCCGGAAGCGAAGTCATAATGTCCGCCGGGCAACAAGGTGAGGATTTCGCGCCCGGGTGCGAACACCGCAGAACTGGGTGCCGACTGACTCCCGGCACTCGCAACTTCGATGACGCCCGCTTGGTGCAACAGTCCCTCCTTGCCCTCGGACCCACCTGCGACAGCGGCGCCGACAAACAATACCCCGCGGCGCACTCCCTCGCGAATCAGGTGATTCAATAGCGGATCCGCCGGACCTGCCAGACTCATATTGACTATCTGCGCATGCGCATCGAACGCTGCCACCAGCGCGCGCGCCAGCGTGAAGGAATTGCAGCGCGCGGCATCCGCGTCGAGCCTTGCCTGCCAACAGGCCTTGAACACCAACAGCCGTGCCCCAGGAGCGACCCCCACGATGCCTTCGCGATTGTTCGCGACCGCCGCGATCACGCCGGCTATCTCAGTGCCATGCCGATCGCGCTGAAATTGCTGACTGTCCGAATCCACGAAATTCGCCGCCGCGACAATATTGCCCCGCAAGTCGGGGTGCAGGGTATCGACACCCGTGTCGATGATCGCAACTTTGACGCCGTCGCCCCGCGACCAAGGGTGCGCCTCGGCTACATTCATTTGCTGGAATCCGCGCTGTAATTCAACATACGGATCGTTGTAGTCGTCGGTGCGCGTCGCAAAGCTCTGCAGGGGTTGCGCGAGCTTGATGCGCTGATCGTGCGCCAGCGCCGCCAACAACGTACCGCGATCGGTGCCCTCGGGAACCTCGAGAACGGCACAGTGCATATGCAAGGGCTCGATCGGCCAGGCACTTACCTCGCGCAGCGCGTAATCATTTTCCAAGGCATGCATCGCTTGGCGCGCCGCCGGGCTCGGTCCGTAGGTCGCGATGCTGTCGTAGCCGCGCGGCGTGCTGCCGGCCCGAGCCGCAAACCCCGCGGGCTCGTTGTCGACCGCCGCAATGATGAAATGCTCGGGTGATCGGGCGAGCTGATCGGCAAGCGCGCGCGATTCAATCCGGACCGGCGTGTTACTGCATGCGCAAGCCGCGACAAGCAGAAGTCCCGGCAGCCACCAGCGCGTCATGGCGTAGCGCCTGGCCCTACGCTTGGTTGAATACTCTCGGCAAAGCGAACCTTCGCATGCGCCCGCAGTAAGGCCAGTGACGAACTCACAGCGCGATGGGAATTCGCCGCCAATGAATACACTCCTGCCTCGGTGGGCCCGGAAATAATCCTCAAGCCGGCCTCGTCGAGCACGGCCTGCAGTTCGACCAAGGTGACGGTCGGGATAAACACAGCGCGAATGACCACATTCGATGCGCGCGGCGCGGAACTCGTGACCGTGTAATAGCTGGGCGCCGCTCGCGTGCGCGACTGCGTCCAACGGTCGGCAGCCAACAAGCTGACCGCGACGGCCATGATGGCAACCGATGCCGCCATCACGCCCTGCCAGGTCACGACTCGTCGACTCGGCGCCGCGGCCGATAGCTCCCAAGACCCCTCCACCGGCACCTGCATCGCCACCCCGTCCAGCCGCGCCTGCAGCCGCTTGAGCGACGCCGCCGGCATGTATTCGACAGCGGTTTCCTCGCTCATGCTTTGATATACGCCTTGCTCGAGCGTTAAATCATCCCGGCACTGTGCGCACCGGGCCAGGTGCGCGTCGACACCCTGCCGGTCGATCTCGCTGATGCTGCCGTTCACGTACCACGGAATCAGCGCCGATATCTCTTTGTGCATGCGCCCATCACCGCTGCGTCGAATGATGTTCATTCGCCTCTCACCATCATATCTCCAGCTGCGCCGCTCGAGGCGGGCAGGTATTGGCGCAATTTCTCGCGCGCGTGAAACATTCTCGCCTTGACCGTGCCCACGGGACACTCGGTGATCGCGGCAATTTCTTCGAGAGAGTGTCCCATGTGGTAGGCAAGCTCCAGTGTCAGCCGTTGTTCGGCCGGCAATTGATTCAATCCATGCCGCAGCCAATCCTGAACCTCTGTTTCGAACGTAGGATCCGTGGTTTGCTCGGGACAGTCGTCCAAACTGCGCGCCGCGGTGTGGTGTTTCTGACGCCGCACTGACTTCAGGGCCGTGCGGTAGGCAATGCCAATAATCCACGTCGAGACCTGCGAGGCATACCGAAAGTCCTTGGCGCTTTGCCAAACGACCATGAAGGTATCGTTGATGATTTCCTCGACGTTCTCGTAGCGCGGCGTGAATCGCGACAAGAAACGCGCCAGACGCCGGTGGTAGCCCAGGTACAGCTCCTCCAACGCGCGTCTATTTCCCGCCGCGACCGCAGTCAGCAGTTCGTTGTCGTGTTCCTTCGCCGAGTTTCTTGCCAGCATTGTCATCAGCGGCGCTCGCCCCCCAACCAATATGTAGCCATTCACCGTAAGTACCGGCGGCGCGGCCAAGAGTTGCAATTCCATCGACAGTTTAGAAGCGCCAAATTACCGTCCCGGTCCAGCGCCCGTGCGCTGCGGCATTATAAAACAATGCCTTAGCGCCCGTGGTGGTGTCGACATAAGACAGCGCTAGAGACACGGGAGCAAGGTCCCAGGCGGCACCCGCGCTCCAATAGGTGTAGCCGTCCGGATCCGGACCCTCGAAACGCGAGTAGCCCACCCCTAAGGTGGCGGACAGCTTGCGCCAGACCGGCCGCTGCACGCTAATCTGCGCCGATTCGGTGGTGACCCCGACCCGCCGGCGGTAGGAGTACAGATAGCGTGGCGCATCCGGCGAATAGACAATGCCGACATTCAGCCATTCCTGATAGGTTGCATCGACATCGAGTTCGTCATATTCATATTCGGAACCATGGCGGTTGCACGGATAAGCGTAGTGGCTCAACAGCGCCCGACCGCGCCACTCGCTGCCGGCGGTCCAGGCAAAGCCGATAAATCCATCGAGTTCCACGTCGCTCGGCTCGCGGCGGTCGATTTGCGTGTTGGATGCAAACATTCCGAGCACCAAGCCGGAGCTGTTCAAATAATGTACCTCCAGCTGCAGCGCGGTGCGATCGTCGCTGCGCGATATGCCGCGCACGACGTAGTCGCTGGTGACGGCGACCGAACCGCCCCACAGATCGGCCGCCGCAAAGCACGGCGTTCCGTATAAAAGGGCCGCCGACAGTACAACGCCACTCGCGAGCGGACGCACTACTGCACAACCGCCGGATCCCCGCTCGAGCATTGCATGCCAAAACTCCGCAACTCGCACGCCCACAGATTAACTCTTTCTTTCGTTAAAAGCCTGCATCGCTAAACCCAACGCGGGCCGCACGGTACTTACTCCAGGTCGTCATCATTGTGAGTTCGAACATGCAGATCGATCGATGCCGCGGATGGACCGTGCTGCTGCTGCTGGGCAGTGTCGCCGGTTGCGCCGGCAATGGACAGGGCCTGGATGAAAATGGCCAGCCGATCTCCGGCGGCGGTGGCGGCAACGGCACAGTCACTGCGGATTTCCAGTCGATTCAGAACAATGTGTTCACGCCCATCTGTTCGAAATGCCACATCGGCGCAAGTGCGCCGGAAGGCCTGCAGCTCGATGCCGGTCATAGCTACAACCTGCTGGTGGGGGTTGCCAGTGTCGAGCAGCCGAATTTGCAGCGCGTCGCACCGGGCGCTCCTGACGGCAGCTACATGGTGCACAAGATCGAAGGTGTGCCGGGAATTACCGGCGGCCAAATGCCGCTGGGAGAAACGCCGCTGCCGCAGGCCACGATCGACGCCATACGCCAGTGGATCACGAACGGCGCGCCGAACGCAGCGGTGGCTGCGGCTACCGCTCAATCATTCGCGGTGCAAACCACCGCTCCGCTGGACCAGGCGCTCGTGCGCGTCCCGCCTGCGCAAATCCTGGTGACCTTTACCCAGGATGTAGATGCCTCGCTGGTCAACGGCAGCACCGTAACGCTGGAGCGCATCGACGGCCCCCTGTCAGTCGTCAGCGGCGATGCGCAGCGCATGCCGGCACACAGCGCACTCGCCGAGAAAAACGCCGCCGTGCTGGTGATTACGCCTACCGCGGTACTCGATTCGGGAATCTATCGGGTCACGGTGCGCGGCAGCGGCGGCGGCGCATTGGCCAACATGAACGCCGCGACGCTCGGTACGGATGCCTCCTTCGAATTCACCGTGGAGCCCGCGCCATGAATCGACCGCACGCTCGATTGATATTGAGCGGCCTGTTCGCCGCGTTGTGTCTTGCGGCGTCAGGCGCGCATGCCGAACCCTACCTTGCGGTGCAGCTGGGCTTGAAATGCGGTCAATGTCACGTCAACCCCTCCGGCGGAGGATTGCGCACCACATTTGGCGATGTCATTGCACAGACTGTATTGCCGGCACAACATTTGGACACGCCGCTCGATAATTGGACGGGACAGCTCGGACCGTACCTGCGAGCCGGCGGTGACCTTCGATTTGAGGCCGCTTTAACTCAAGTGCCACACGCGAATTCGGTGCAACAGTTCGAGATGGAACAGACGCGCGTATATCTGGAAGCAGAACTCATTGCGAACCGCCTGCTTGCCTACGTTGATGAGCAGATCGCCCCGGGCGGCGCCCTGAACCGCGAGGCCTATCTCTTGTACTGGTCCGCGACCCACGACTGGTATGTGAAGGCCGGCCAAATGTACCTCCCCTTCGGCTTGCGGCTGCAGGACCAGAGCGCCTTCATCCAGACCACGAGCGGAATCAACATGACGACGCCGGATGAAGGGGTTGAATTCGGCTGGGAGCACGGCCATTGGGATGCGCAGCTCGCCGTCAGCAACGGCACCGCGGGCGGCGCGGTGACCGGCAACGGCAAGCAATACAGCACACAACTGGCCTTCGTGGAATCGCGTTGGCGCGTGGGAATCGCAGCCAACCACAATGCCCAAGCGGCCGGTGCCAAGAATGCCTACGGGGTTTTCGGCGGCCTCAGGACCGGTCCCATCTCATGGCTGGGGCAGGCGGAAATCACCGATGATCAAAGCATCGTCAATGGCCAGGGTCGACAGCTTGCGACTCTGCTCGAGGCGAATTGGCTGATCGCGCGCGGCAACAATTTGAAGGTCACCGGGGAATTTTTGAATCCGAATCGCTCCGTGCCGAACGCCGAGCAGACCCGCTACAGCCTGGTCTATGAGCTCACGCCGATTCAGTTCGTGCAATTACGCGCCGGCCTGCGCTGGAACGATGGCATTCCGCAGGATGACTCCGAGCATCAGCGACTGTACTTCGTCGAGCTGCACGGATATTTCTAGGGGCGGCGATCGTCCGATGCACCCGTGGTCAGGCCGGGCTGAGCTGCGCGCTGCTGCGAAGTTGATCGATAGCCGCCAAATGCCAGCCAATGTGGTGAATCCGCCATGCTGGCCAGTACCAAGTAATCGAGCTTCGATGGAGCGCTCGACAGCGTGCAGGCTTGCGAATTGGACACGCCGGACGCCGCCGCGGCCATGCAACTCATGGCAATCACGGCGCACAATCCCAGCAATATCCGCGGCGTCCGGAATGATCGCGACACGAGAGCGACGCGCTTACAGTCGCCCGGTCAGCACGAGAACCAGCAGCACGATGAGCAGCAAACCCAACCCGCCGCTGGGGAAGTAGCCCCAGCCGCTGCTGTACTGCCAAGTAGGAAGCGCGCCGACCAGAAGTAGAACCAGGACAATCAGAAGGATGGTGCCCATGGACATTTTTCGCTCTCCCCTTTTTGTGTCAAGTGGCCCGACGTTATTCCGGATTTCGTGCGGGCGCAGTCAGGACGGTTCGCCACCACATGTAGGGTCAGTCCTACCGCGCTAGGTCAGGGCATGCCGATGAAAGGCCTCGACGGCCGCGCGCGCCGCCGGCCCAACCGATGCGGGCCGCACCAAGACCATATGCAAGGAGACATTGCGGGTGCCGCCGGTGGCAAGCGGCAGCCGCCGCAGCTCGCCGCTGCGCAGTGCATCCGCAAGCAAATGCTCGGGAAGCCACGCATAGGCGAGACCGGCCAGCAGGGTGGCGAGCGACGCCTCCATGCTGCTCACCGTGAAGCGGCGTGCCGCGCCGAGCCAGCCCTCATCCCTCGGGTGGGCGGTTCCCGAGTCGCGCACCACGGCCTGAACATGGCGCACCAAATCGTCGGTAGTGAGTTCGCGTTCGAGCTGAAACAACCCGTGGTCGGGCCGCGCGGCGGCAACGAATGTCACGTCCAGCAGCCAGTCGCCGAGATAGCCGGGCGGAATTCGGCTGGTGACCACCAGATCGGCGGCGCCGGCAGTAATGGCATCCTCCGCCCCCGACAGCACCACATCCGCCAGCTGAATCTGCGTGCTGGGACAGCTATGCTGCAGTTCGGCGACGATGCCCAGCAGCCGCGTGCGCGGAAAAGCGGCGTCCACGACCAATGTGAGTTCGGGTTCCCAGCCCTGTTGCAAGCTGCGCGCCAGCTGCTCCAGAGTGTCCAAATCCTTGATGAGGGCGCGGGCGCGGGCCAGCAGCGTGCGACCGTGCGGCGTGAGCACCGACTTGCGGCCCTCGATCACGAGCAAGGGCACGCCCAGGGATTCTTGCAATCTGGCCACGGCGTAGCTCACGGCCGACTGACTGCGATTCAGTGCCTCCGCCGCCTGCGCAAAGCCGCCGCTGTCGACCACCGCCGCCAGAACCGCCCACTGCTCCACACTGGTCTTGGCAATTGCCATGGATTTATCCAATTTCCTGATCAATTACCCCTGAATTTTGCGCTTTTTTATTCGCCAATTCGACCCTATTGTGTCTCTACGGAGGTTCCCATGAACAATATTAGACGCAGTAACGAGCGAGGCTTTGCCGATCACGGTTGGCTCAAGTCCTATCACACTTTCTCGTTTGCCGATTACTTCGATCCCGAGCACGTTGAATTCGGACCCTTGCGGGTCATCAACGAGGACCGGGTGCAGGCCGGCCAGGGATTCGGGACGCATGCGCATCGCGATATGGAGATCATCAGCTATGTGCTGGCAGGCGAACTCGCACACAAGGACTCGATGGGCAACGGCTCCACCATCAGGCCCGGCGATGTGCAGCGTATGAGCGCCGGCAGCGGGGTGCGCCACAGCGAGTTCAATCCCAGCAGCGGCGAACCCGTGCATTTCCTGCAGATATGGATTCAGCCGGACAAGCGCAATATCGAACCGAGCTACGAGGAGAAGCGCTACTCGGCCGAGGAAAAGCGCGGGCGCCTGCGGCTCATCGTCTCCCCGGATCGTGCCGAGGGCTCCTTGGCCATCCATCAGGATGCGCGGGTGTATGCGGGTCTATACACCGGCGATGAGAGCGCGGAGCTCAAGGTGGCGAAGGGCCGTCGCATCTACCTGCATGTGGCGCGAGGCGCGATAACCGCGAACGGTGCGGCGCTCGAAGCCGGCGACGCATTGCGCATCACCGATGGCGAAGCGCTGAGCCTCACCGGCGGACGTGATGCGGAAGTGCTGGTCTTCGATCTGCCGGGGGAAGCCGCTTAGCGACAGCGAGTGGCAGTGCCCGTTGTACACGGGGCCCAGTTGATTTTCAGCCTGCCTGCCGCGACCAGTACCAGTAGAACGGCAGGCCGGCGGCGAGCAGCGCGGCGCCGCGCAGCGCCTCACTGGGCGCGGCGACGAAGGTGTTGATCAAGAGCGCGGCCGTCACGCATAGAAAGATCATGGGAACCAGCGGATAACCGAATGCACGGTAGGGACGCGCAGCGTCCGGCATGGTTTTCCTGAAGACGAACAGAGAGGCCGTCACCAGTCCGTAGAACAGCCACGAGGCGAAGATCACCGAGTCGGTCAGTGCGTCATAGGAGCCTGAGAGCGCCAGCACGCTGGCCCACGCTGCCTGCGCGCAAATGGCGCGCACCGGAACGTTGGAGCGCGGCGACAGCCGCACCAGGCTGCGAAAGAACAGACCGTCGCGCGCCATGGCGAAGGGGACGCGCGAGTTGGAGAGAACACTGGCGTGCAATGCGCCGAAGGATGAGACCATCAGCGCAACGGCGGTCATCGAGACCGCCAGCGGCCCCAAGAAGCGCCTCAGCACTTCGGTCGCCACCGATGAGCTCACCGGCACACTGGCGATCTCGAGCGGCGTTAGCGCGTAGAAATAAGCTACATTGATGAACAGGTATAACGCCGTCACGGTCAAAGTGCCGCCGACGAAGGCACGCGGCAGATTGCGCTGTGGGTCCCTGACCTCACCCGCGAGCGGAGCGACGTTCTGCCAGCCGTCGTAGGCCCACAGCGCACCCAACATGGCGGCGCCGAAGCCGGCGACGCCGCCGCGCGCACTGTCCGCCACGCCCTCACAGGTGCCGGCCAGGCCCGAGCCCAACAGGTGACCCCAATCGCCGGCGGCAAAAGCGAAGGCGCCGATACCGACGCAGAGCACCAGTCCCACCTTGGCGAGAGTGAGCACCAGCGCCATGCGGCCGCCCGCGGTCACCGAGGCGCAGTTGATCAGAGCCACGATCCAAATGGCCGCGAGGGCGACGAGTGTCAAGCCGTTAATGTGCACGCCGGCCAGGCCTTCATCGACATGCCAGTGCACCAACGCTCCGCGCAATGCCACGTTCATGAAAATTGCGAGGCCGACCGCGAGAGCGGCCTGCGATCCGGCGCGCGCGATGGTGAACGCCATCCAGCCGTAGAGAAAACCCACCAGCCGTCCGTACGCGCGGCGTAGGTAGACGTAGTCGCCGCCCGCCTCGGGCATCATGGCCGCTATCTCGGAGTACGCGAAGGTGCCGGCAAGCGAGAGCAGCCCCGCCGCAAGCCACACCACCAACACCATCTTGGCGTCGCCCACATTACAGGTCATGACGCGAGTCTTGAGAAACACGCCAGTGCCGATCATGTTGGCGACATTGACGGCCGCAGCAGCCCAGGGACCCACGCCGCGCGTGAGCTCGCCCCGTGCCATCCCGCCTAAGGTTCCAGTGCGCATCCCTGGTGTATTATCAGTCAAATGCACTCGGACTTTGCGCAAATCGGCCCGTTTCTGCTGGCGGCATTGGTGGTGTTTGCCGTCTACCGCCGGTTTCGGCGCAACTTCGGACGCCAGCTTGTGCGGCCCGCCCGCATGATTCTTAGAATCGTGCTGCTCATGTTGCTCGGCTGCTCGCTGCTGCCGATGGCGCTGCGCTCTGCGCAATTCTTGAGCGCCGAGCTTGTTGGTGCGGCGCTGGGCATTGGATTGGCACTATGGGGCGCGGAGCGCACTCGATTTCAAATGCACCAAGGACGGCTGCACTACGTGCCGCATACCTATACGGGCATCGCCGTGTCCCTGTTATTTTTGGGCCGGCTGGTGTTTCGCTTCGTTCAGTTGTATGCGGGCACCCACCCGGATGCGGGTGCGGCGGCGACGCTTCAAGGTGTGCCGAACCCCGTGCCAGGCCTTGTGCCGGCCGCCATGGTACGCAGTCCCCTCACCCTCGGAATATTCTTTGTGTTGGTGAGCTACTACGTGTGCTATTACAGCCTGGTGCTGTTGAAATCCAGGCACCTCAACACGGAAGAAATTGAAGGGGTATCGATTTCCGCCCCGTAAACCAGGGCGCACGCGCAAGAGCGTGGCCCCCCCCCTTGTCATACGTTATCTGAACAACCCGACAAATATCACGCAAGTCATCAGCGCCAACGCGACTAACAGGGTGTTATGGCCCCAACGGGCTACCATTCCAAGCATATTCCTCTCCTCAAATTGACTCGAATCGACGACCGTGGGGCAACCCCGCCGGTCCACGTCCTTTATGGGGGCGGAACTTTACATTTCCAGGGCGCCGCAAAGTATGTTGCGAGTCACAAAATTACGCATTTTCAGCGACTTGTGACCGAAATCTCCGTCCACGAGCCGGTTGCCGCGGACTTGACTTTGCCCGGCAAATGGCCACGTAAGAGGACTGCCGACATCAATAGGATCAGTTCAGCACATGCACATGAGCCGGTCTTACCCTACGCCCAATCGTCTCGGTCGCGACGCCGCGCGGCGTCCATTTGCTGCTTGGACTTTCTCCCCTTCACCGGCAGATTCAAGAGCCATTGCACCGCGGTCATTCCGGATTCTTTGACAATATTGCTGCCGGAAAGCCGTGCGTATTGCTGCGCAGAGACAACCACCGCGGTCGCCCTATTGCGCTTGGTCAAATAGACGGGGCCTCTGCAGAGCGCTTCGTCGATGGCAGCCATTCCGCGGCGATCAATTTCAGCCGCTGTGAGCAAATTCATCGTAACTCCGATGGCACTAAGAACAATACGGATGATACTTCGTTGCTGGCCGCTCAATTTGCCCAGAATTGGGTTTCTGCAGCCACAAATCAGCGCGTATCCGCAATTATTGACCCGTTTTAATATGCGTCCACACGCGCGTACGCAGGCGGTCATAGTCCTGGCCCAGCTCGGCAGGCAGATACAGCCGCGCCCGTACATCGGGCGGTGGATAGACGGCCGGGTCTTGGAGTATGTCGGGGTTGACGAAGGGCCGCGCCGCTAGATTATCGTTGCCGTAGCGGATGTCGTTGCTGATTGCGGCGATGACCTTCGGCTCGAGGATGAAATCCAGAAACTTGTGCGCGGCCTGCGGATGCGGCGCCGAGACGGGAATCAGAAACGCGTTGTATGCGATGTTCGAGCCTTGCCTGGGCAGGGTGAACGCCAGGTGTGCACCGGTACCGTCCTCCCGGGCACGCTGCTGCGCCACCGAATAATCGCTGGACCAAGCGATCGACAGGCATACCTCTTTGGATGCCAGTTGATGCCAATAGTCGTTGGAATCGAAGGTGCGGATGTAGGGCCGCACCGCCATCACCACCCGCTCGGCATCGTGCAAGTCCTCAACGCTGCGCGAATTGGGGTCCTTGTGCAAATACGCCAGCGCCAGCTGAATGACGTCCTCGGGCGAATCCAGAAAAATCACGCCGCAATCGGCGAAATGCGCAACCACCTTGGGGTCGAACAGCATGGCGAGGCTGTCGGTGGGTGCGTCCGGCATGCGCGCCTTCACCTGATCCACGTTATACGCGAAGCCGTTCATGGAATGCAGATAGGGAACCGCGTAGCGATTGCCGGGGTCAGCCTGCGCCTGCACCGCGAGCACTGCCGGGTCGAGATTCTTCCAGTTGGGCAGCTTGGATTTGT
>JANYIY010000325.1 GCA_025358615.1 Gammaproteobacteria bacterium
CAGCACTGCGCTGGTATTTTCGATATGACGCTGCATGCGTATAGCGAGCGTCTCGACGCCCTGCAGAAGGTAGAACGCATTCATCGGCGCCAGGCACGCGCCGAACTGGCGCAGTCCTTCGGTGCGAGCACGCACTATCAACGCTCCTGGACCGAACTGCTCCGTGAACACGATGCCTTGGTACGCCGCGACCGGCTCGCTCAGCATCGGATACTTGCCGGAGGCCTTCCAGTCGAAGCGCCCGCCGTCAATCAACGCGCCGCCGATGGCGATGCCGTGACCGCCGATCCACTTCGTTAACGAGTGCATGACGAGATCGGCGCCGAGCTCCAACGGCCGGCACAGAAATGGAGTGGTGAAGGTGCTGTCGATGAGCAGCGGCACGCCCGCCTCATGCGCGATATTGGCAATCGCGGGAATATCCAGCACCTCAAGGCCCGGGTTGCCGATCGTCTCACCGATCACAAGCCGCGTGTTGGGCCGCACTGCGGCTCGAAATCCCTCCACATCGCGCGGTTTGACGAACGTCGTCGTTATGCCGAAGCGCGGCAACGTGTGCGACAGAAGGTTCACCGTACCCCCGTACAGCGAGGCCGACGCGACGATGTGATCGCCGGCCCCGAGCAGGGTCGCGATCACGATGTGCATCGCGGCCATGCCGCTCGCCGTACAGACCGCGCCGACACCCCCCTCAAGCGCCGCGAGGCGTTCTTCAAGCACCGCCACGGTCGGATTGGAAATCCGGCTATAAACGTGGCCGGGCCGCTCTAAATTGAACAACGCTGCGGCTTCTTCCACGTCGTCGAAGACGTAAGACGTGGTCTGATATATGGGTACCGCTCGCGCGCCATGCACGGGATCCGGGTGCTGGCCCGCGTGCAGGCTCAGGGTTTCAAAACCCGGCGGTATGGGTGCTGTCATCAGGCAACTCTACGTTGCATAGGGCAGAACAATCAACTTGAAGAACATGGAGAAGTATGCAGCTGATAGGAATTGGCCGGCGGCAATCGTTGCTCCAGCTCCAAATGTGAGGACTAGGAGTCAAACGCGTCTAGCGGTGCTTCTGTTGGAACAGATGCGACAGATTACCGGTTCGCTGATGGGGTCCCAGAAAGGTCACGACGATTTGCCGACGGTCACCGCACTTCTCGCAGCGCAATTTCTCTCGGATGGCCCTGATGGGGAAGCCGTCGCCCAGGTGCGCGCGCAGTTTCGTCAATGACAGCCGTGCGCTGTGCCGGCATTTGCGGCAGTACGCGCCGTAGTAGTACGAATCATCGACGTGAGCGAGGCAGGCAGTCTCGAGTGTGGCGAAGTCCATTGCGGCACATTACCGCCTTGAGGTTGTGGATCGCTGCTGTATAACTCATACAGTACGGAGACTTCGTATGAACTGTATGGGTACGAAGCTCAAGCCAAGGCGAAGGTGCGGCAATGCTCCAGGTAAGCTGCTTCGTGGGCTGATGCGAGTTCGACCACACTGGACCAAAGCCATGATGGCGCATCCAGGCGCTTCGAGCGGCGGACCCTTAGGCTGTCGCGAAACTCCCGTCGTGTAGCCGCGTCCATCTGCCGTGCGTGGGCTCTCCCTACCACACCGGCCAAGAAGCCGGCCGCACTCACTGCCTCTTTGCGAGTCAGTTGATCGATCTCGAGTTTTAGGTCTTGAGGCATGAGTTCGCGTAGAAATACGGAGCGACCGAGTAGGCGCGCCGGCATCATTCGTTCGCCGAGGGCGGGAGCGAGGTGCTTAGCTCCTTCAACGACGCGCTTGGCGTCATCGTCTGGCATCCGTACACGCGGCGCGCGCGGGGCCGCGGCGGCGACAGCTTCTTTAATATCTATGAGGCAAAAATCATCCTTTGAGCGTTTTCCATTGCTGACATTGAGAAGCACGGCAATGCGTAGCTTACCGAGCGAGCTGCAGCCTTTCATCCAATAAGCCGCGTCCAATAACTCGATCTCTGCGTCATTATTCCTCGCCTTCACAGATGCCACGAGCTGGCGGACACCTTCTCGTTCGAACAATTGTTTGACCCCTTGGACTTCATCGCGCGAAAGCGGCCAAAACCGCTCCCCTCTCGGAATATTAGGCTTCAGATCGCGCAGCCGCTCTTTTGCAAGGTGCTTCCAAGTGCGATTCATGGCCTGTCGCATCACCACACGAACACATTCGGGCTTTACCACCGCGTTAGCTGTTCGCGCCGGGGCTATCAGTGCTCGCTCGTAACCATCCATCATGTGTTCCAACATGTGAGCGGTAGTGACTCCTGGTAAATCCGATCCTCTAGCGGCCGAACTCAATGATAGTGCGAGTCGAATCAAGTCGTGATTTGGATTGCCAATGACAGTTTGATCAAGGTCACGAATCTGAATGTGTATTCGCCCCTCAGCATCGGCCAAGGGACCCAAATTGCCGACGTGGCAGTCGCCGCAGATCCATACCGGGGGCCCCTGTGGAACGACGCGCTTTCCCTGTCGCTCCAGCCACCGATAGAATTGCACAGTGCTGCCGCGAACGTACGCATGCGCGGAGGCTGCCATTTTCGTATTGCGACGCGCGGCGAGAGTTTGCTGTCGTCCCCGTATCGATGTGCTCATATGCCCCGCCATGACCGCTTGCGCGCCAGATCCCGTTACATTGTCGACCTGCACGGTAGTTTATCCGTCATGCCCAAATTCGGGGCCTACTCCGACAGGGCACACTGAGTAGGACGATGCTTACAGTGCCGGCTGGGGTATTGGTCCCGTTGGCCTCATCATTGCGGTTCTGGTCATCGCCTTCCTGTACTCTGTGGCAACCCGGTTCGCCGGGCGGCCTTGGTCGGCGACCGCCGTGCGAAACGAAGGAGCATGCAAGGTTGTTATCATTAGGGGTACGCGATAACCAATAAACTCAATGCGTGCCGGCTGCACGAGTGGAGGCTGAATTGAACCGATTCGAAAAAGCGGTGTACGACTGCATGATTCCTACCGCGAATCTGTTGAAGCGCACAACGAAACCGCTGCATAGGGCAATTCTTCTCAATTTTTGGCGGCACGTGCATCTGGAGGGTGCCGGAGAGTACGACAAGATTCTGTCGCCCGACATGATAGTGGATAAGCCGATCTACCGAGTCACCTGGGGCGCGACGCCGGGTGTCATCGAAGGCAAGGACGGAGTACATGCGTTTTACAACAGCGTCGGCGATGCCGTGCTATAGCACTCCGACGATCGCCTGGCAGTAGAGGACTGGGGGATCTGCGATGAGATTACCTTCCATCAACTTGCGATGGGCTCAAATCTCAGACTCATAGGCTACGAGGTTGAGCATGCCGACAGGCTTTATCACGTTTACAGCCGTCAGGCCTTCATCTGGCCGTACGATGAGCGGGCACGCCTGGTTGGTGAACATCTCTATGAAGATAAGACCAGCCTACGAATAGTGGAGGTCGATCGCGCGGAGGCCATAACACCGGCGCGCGTGCGTGAGATTCACCGCGAGCAGCTCGGCAAACTCGAATCCGAGCGCGGCCCGAAGTTTTGGGTGTTCAGCTAGAGCCTGAGTCTTGTGCCGTCGCTGGTCCCTTTCTCTTCATCACTTCGGCTTCCTAAAGCGATATAGAAACTGGTCGGTGTGGCTGCGGATAGTGGGATCGAACACATTCTTGCTGCGATCGTCGCCGGGGTTTGCGAGAATCGAACTCTCGCCATCGAACTTGAAGCCGGCCGCCAGCACATCCGTCTTGACTCTCACCGGATCAATGCGATGCAGCGTATTGGTGGCACTGATCCCCGAGCCAGCCGCAGCTGCGTGGTCCAGCACCACATAAACACCACCCGGCTTCAAGGCGGCGAACACCGCCTTATTGAATGCGGGTACATCCGCCGGTCCCATGAACTTGTTGTAAAGATCGTGGTAATTCTGTCGAATGACCACAGCATCGAGCCCCGACGGAAGCGCCGAGGAGACGGGATCGTTACTGACGACGACATTGGGCGACTGCGCCGCCAATTCCTTCATCATGCCCAATACTTCGGGATGAGCCTTGACCACTTCGGCTGTTTCGATCGCATAAACCCTTCCGGAAGGGCCCACCGCCTGCGCCAGTGAGGAAGTCAGGCGGCCTCCAACGATATCAGCCAGCCTATCGCCTTTCTTCACTCCAATGAATGCGATGACCTCCGGCACTTTCCAGGCGGGATCCAGTGCCGGCGCGGCGGATTGTGGAGTCTGCGACAACGCCATGGTGACGAAGCCGATTGAGATAGCCAGCAATACGGAGTGAGCGATCTTTCGCATGTCCCAATCCTTCTGTTGGTTTCGAAGCAAGCGGGCCAGCCCGGTGTTCCTTGTCCTATGTTGAAGTATTTCGACGCAGCGCGCCAGCCATCGCCACGCAGTTGTCACTTGGATACAGTGAAACGGCTTCGTGAAAGCTGTATGGCTGTAAAAATGCCGTATAGGACTTTTCCTATGCGCACTCGCGCCTTTGACGGATTACGGTTTGAAACACATGTATGCACACTCCGCGCACACTAATCATTCTCCACTTCGAGGTGCCTGCAATGGATATCGAAGACCAGCTGAAAAGGCTCCAATCTCTTTTCAGTTATGCCATGAGCAATGCCGTGACCGCCAAGGCCCGCTATCTTTCGATCGAGGGAGAACCCAGCTCGACCCCCGCGGCGATTGCTCGAGCAAGGATCCTTTGGCAGCAATTGGAAGCCCGGAAAGCGGCGATCATCACGCGCATGGTGGCGCTGGAAGAATATGAAGAAGTGACGCTGGTATGAAGTGAAGATTGTCGGCTGCGCCCGCGTCAATTAGGAGACGTCATGGTGTATGCAGCGACGTTGTCCTTCAACATATGATGAAAGCGCAGCACGGGCACTTCCCTACTTCGCCCTATCCGCGTGCGTCATTATCGCCGGCTTCGGGATGATAGGTCCGGTCAAGGCCTGGAGCGAAGGCCGCATTCCACTGGAGTTGATCACGCTCACCGCCTGGACGGTGTGCGGCTTATGCATGGCGCACAACAAACCGTACTTGGCTCACACTTGGGCAGCAATCAAGGCATCGACCTCATCTGGATTCACAGCTTTGGTGAAGTGGTGATTGAAGCCCACGTCACGCGCGCGACGCTTATCGTCTTCGTGGCCCCACCCCGTCAACGCAATAAGAATCATCTGCTCACCCCACGATTCTCGGCGAATTGCTTCTGCGACGGCGTAGCCGTTGAGCTTCGGCAGGCCGATATCCAGCAGAACGATATCGGGACGTATTTCATTGGCCGCAATAATTGCTTGCTCGCCGTCGTGTGCCAGACTCACTTCGTGTCCTGAAAGCTCGAGCAACAGACCTAAGGTCAGTGCTGCATCTTTGTTGTCGTCCACGCCCAGGATCTTCCGGGCGATGCGCACGGGCGCGGCGATGATTTCAGCGTCAACGCGAGGTATTTTTAGGGTCGTCGTGGGCAAGGGCAAGAGCACGCGAAATACGCTGCCAAGTCCCAATCCTTCACTGAAAGCATCTATGCGGCCGCCATGTAACTCGACAATTCCCTTGACTAGCGCGCAGCGCCTGCGGCCAGGTGTCGGGGGAACCCAAAGGCGTGGACGCCCAGTCGTGAGCGCGCATAAGCGCCCCCATTTCGCCGCCGCCTGCCAGAAACGAGACTTGGGAAGACATGGTCGAGCGCTTGTTGGGTTGGCGAGCCGGCGGATCTTACCGGCAGACCCCAGCCTATCGTTATCGCAGACTTTACGCTCCCCGTCGTGACCCGCTTAACATTTGATAAGTTGCACCCGATGCGCGTCACTTCGTTGCCTGGCGTTCTGCAAAATGATACGGCGCCGATGTTCATCGGCGATCCCCCATTCTTTGATCTCCTCGATTGATCGAAAGCAGCCAAGACAGATGAGGTCATCGTCCAGGCAGCAATTTCGTATGCACGGGGATTGAACGGAACGGTCGATATCACTCATTTATGTCGAGACTCTATCGAGTTGCTGAAGAATGTCTTTTGGACCGATGCGCAGGGCTAACCCGTAACCCGAGGTTCCTGCCAGTACATTCAGTGAAGTCATCGCAGAGGCCTTCCGCAAATGGCACAATCAGGCATTAAGCCTGTACTCGTCGAAAGCAGTGAGTCAAGTGTACCGGTGAGAATTCATTCAAGGACCACGGCATGGCAAACGACGACCCCGCAAGCGATAATCAGCCCGCCGGCTACGTTCCGCCGAAAGTGTGGGTGTGGGACAAGGAGAACGGCGGCCAGTTTTCGCGTATCAACCGCCCAATATCGGGCGCCACGCATGAGAAGGAGCTGCCGATGGGTAAGCACCCGTTCCAGCTTTATTCGCTGGGCACGCCCAATGGCCAGAAAGTAACAATCATGCTCGAAGAACTCCTCGCGACAGGCCACCAAGGTGCGGAATACGACGCATGGTTGATCCGGATCGGCGATGGCGAGCAGTTCTCGAGCGGCTTTGTCGCCATAAATCCCAATTCCAAGATTCCCGCGATGCTCGACTGTTCGACTGCGCCGCCGACCAAACTATTCGAGAGCGCCTCGATGCTCTTCTATCTTGCTGAGAAGTTCCAGGCTTTCCTGCCCACTGAGCATTACAAGCGTGCGGCAGCGATGAATTGGCTCATGTGGCAGATGGGCTCCGCGCCGTTTGTCGGCGGAGGTTTCGGTCATTTCTACGCCTATGCGCCATTCAAGATCGAATATGCGATCAATCGTTATGCCATGGAGACCAAGCGGCAGTTGCATGTGCTCGATGTGCACCTGGCAGAAAACAAATATATGGCCGGCGATGAATATACGATCGCAGATATCGCGATTTGGCCCTGGTACGGCGCGATCATGCGCAGTGCCTACACGGCGCAGGAATTCTTGTCCGTCCACGAATACACCCACGTCAATCGCTGGGTGGAGCTAATCGCCAGCCGACCCGCGGTGAAGCGCGGTCAGAGGGTCAATCGGACCTTTGGGGAAACCAACGAACAGCTGGCGGAGAGACATGACGCTGCCGACTTCGACAAGATCGCGAAGATTTAGCGCACGTGCGCGACCGATCAGCAACGTGGAAAGATCCTTTGGTGAAAAAGCTCGCAGCGGCCGTACCGCCACTGCGAGCGTAGATCAGTCCTAAGCGCAATCGCAGTCATTGCTGGCGGTCTCGCAAGCGCAATCCGCACCGCAGGTGCAGGTCGCATTTCCAGCAAATGTTTTTGGCGCGGCGGATTGAATTCGGCATCCGCAAGAACAGGCGGCTTCCGAACAATCGGAACAGGAACAGGATTGGATCGCGGGGTGTGTCATGGATAGCTCCGTTGGGTGAAAACAAGTAAGGACTTTTAGTCCATGAGCGATATTCTGCTCACCGAGGCGCGCAGGGGCTTGAATAAAGCGGCTGATCTACCGATCGCCGGCATTGGCCGGGTGCGGTCAGCGCTGCGATGGCAGGAGGGTCATGGACGGAGGCTGCGCAGAATTAGGGATTCGCGGATTCTGCTCATATCAGCCGCACCTGCCGGCGCATGGTCGGCGTCGCGCCAACGATGTTGGTCAGGGAATAGCGGTGTGGCGGATCTCCACCGATTAAGGTGCGCTTGGAGCGGTGTTCCGGGCAACGCCGATGAACCGCTCCAAACACCCTTGCAGGCGTTCGCGATCGAGCGGCTTGGTGAGGTGTTCGTCCATGCCTGCCTCTTTGCACTTGAGATCGTCGTCCTTCATGGCGTGTGCCGTCAGTGCGACAATGGGTATGCGCCGCGCTCCCTGTTCGAGACTGCGTATTTCACGAGTCGCTTCATATCCGTCGAGCACGGGCATCTGACAATCCATCAAGATCAAATCGAAACGGCCCGCCTGCCATGCGATTACGGCCTCGCGCCCATTCTGCACGCCATGGACCTCATAACCGAGCCTGCGCAGTGTGTGAGTCGCCACCTTCTCATTCACAGGGTTATCCTCGGCAAGCAGGATGCGTCCCTTATCAGCGTCTTTGGCGAGAACCGCTTGAGTGACGATGGACTGCGTGCGAGTGTGCCAGTCTTTCGAATTGCCGGACAATACCGTCTCAAGACAGGCCGCGAGCTCTCGCAACGCGACCGGCTTGAGCAAAAAGCCCGCAAACCCCAGCTCTTCGAAGCGAGTTACATCGCTCCTTTGCCCGGAGGAAGTAAGCAGTACCAGCCGAGTGGAGTTCAACGCTGCATCAGCGTTGATACGATGCCCCAGCTCGCTGCCGTCGCAATCGGGCATCTGGTGGTCTATGAGCGCGACTTCGAAGGGCTTGCCGGCGGCCTGCTGCGCCTTCATTTGGTCGAGCGCACCCTCGGCAGAATTCACACAAATGGCTTCCATGCCAAGCCGACGCAGCTGTCCGGTCAGCACCTTGCAATTGGTCAGGTTGTCATCGACCACAAGCACGTGTTGGCCGCGCAGAGTCGCGCTGATCGATAGTCCATGGGTGGCCGCCTCGGCTGCGGAAACGCCAAGGCGGGCGGTAAACCAGAATGCAGATCCGACCCCCTCCTGACTTTGGACTCCCACTTCGCCACCCATCATCTCGGCCAGTCGTTTGACGATCGACAAACCCAAACCCGTGCCGCCAAACCGGCGGGTGGTCGAGGTGTCGACCTGCGAGAACGCCGTAAAAAGCGTTTGCAGGCGATCCTCGGGTATACCGATGCCGGTGTCGCGAATATCGAAGCGCAATGTCGTTGTTTCAGAATCGCGAGCGACCACGTGTAAACTCAGGGCGATTTCACCCGCTTGCGTGAATTTCACGGCATTTCCCAATAAATTGAGAAGGATCTGCCGCAATCGACCGGCATCCACTTGCACATGGTCCGGCACGGCCGGATCGATGTAAGCGGTGACTTCCAGATTCTTAGGGTGAGCCTGTATGCCGATCAAACGCACGACGTCCTCCAGCAATTCGCGCAACTCGAGCCGGCAGACGTCAAATTCGAGTTTGCCCGCCTCTATTTTCGAGAAGTCAAGGATGTCGTTTAGCACCGTCAGTAGCGCCTTGGCACTGTGACGAATGGTCTCTGCATAGTCACGTTGTTGATCATTCAAGCTGCCATCGAGCAACAGGTCCGTCATGCCTATCACCCCATTCATAGGCGTGCGAATTTCGTGGCTCATATTGGCCAGAAATTCGCTTTTCGCCTGATTGGCAACTTGCGCAGACCGCGCCATTTCTTCGGCCTGTCGCGTAGCCGTCAAGAGTTGCTCGTTGGTTCCGGCGAGACGCAAATTACTCCCCTCCAATTCTCGCGTGCGTTCACTCAAACGCTGCTCGGCTGCGATCAACCGATCGTATTCGTGCAACGAGAGATTTTGGCGCAGTGCTGCAAGAATGATTACGATCGCCGCGCCTACGACAGTGGTAATGCGGACCGACGCGAGAACATTTGGCAGCATCCAGACAAGCGAAACGCTGATAACCCCTGCGCCTACTACGAACAACGGCAACAGCCGCAACAGGGCTTCGCAACGCCGTTGCCACGCCAAGTCCTCATTCGGCTCGGTATGCCATACAAATGCGCCGTAACCCATGGCAATTGCAATGTACGAAAAAGCGAGATTGAGCAGCCCGCCGTTCTGCCAGGTGCCCACCGCGTAGGTGGAGTTCCAAATCATCCAGACCGCACTATTGAGCAGCGAGGCGACCAGAAGAAGCATCCATCGATGGTCAAGCCGCAGCCGAAGCGTGGGTGCCATTACCATGCCCACGCAAGCGGGAGTGAGCATCAATATCGGATAGATGATGAGTATGTAGAGGTCTATGGGATCCATGCCTCCGCGCCTGGGGAGATATAAGTCCAATGTAAGAGTGAGGATGGCGATCGCCAACGCCGTAACGTCCATGGCAAAGGGTCGTCTCTGTACCAAAGGGCGATCGCGTATTGGCGACAGCATCCCCAAAATAAAACAGGGACCGATGCTCAAAAACAATGCGTCCGAGAGATGGAGAATAGGCGTCCGGTGAGTAATCTCCTGCATGTCGAACAGCAGTTGAGCAGCCAGGGTGACGGTCAGGCCGTAGGCAAACCAGCGGCGCGCAGCAAGGTCGCCTCTCTGTGCCGAGCGAACTCCTGCCCACGCCAGCGCCACGGCAAACCCGTAAGAGATCGTCCAGTGCAAATAGTCAAAGTAATGCCCCGTCGTTATGTTGCCGCTATTGCGTGCCACCACGAAAATAACGGTCACCACCGCGACGGCCGTCGCAGTCAGCTTGACGGCAAGTCGATTTGCGCGAAGGTCTGCTTTGCGTTCAATGACGACTGACATCAGTCTCGAAATGCCCTCGTTAATGCGTCAACCTCCAATCACCATATCATACAGAGGACTGGATATGAGCTAACGGACGCACGCTCGATGGTTAGGGCTTTGCTCTAATGGCCGACTCCCATCTCTATCGAAGTCGGGCTTGGAGCAGCCCAGGCGCGACCACGAGTATCAGCGTTACCGCAATTCCAATCAGTAAACCGCTGGGGTGCACCAAGTGATTATCTCGGCTGGGTTATCGCACGGGTCAAGAATTCCGCCGGCTGGCAATGCCGACAACTAGGTCCACGAGACTAGGTACCGTGACCGCATGCTTCGTCCGAACGATCCCTGGACCTACGGCATCGATGTCGCCGTTAAGGGTCAATTACTCGCTCGGCACAAAGATCCAGAGCAACAGGTACACCAACAGACCAGCCCCTGCACAGATGAACAATACTGTGAAGAGTAGGCGCCACACCCAGGCTTCCACTCCGGTCGATCGAGCAAGGCCGCCGCACACTCCGCCGAACCACCGGTCGGTCCGGCTCAGTCGAAATGAATTTAACGCCGATGTAGCCGGCTCAGCGGGAGGACCCCGTTCCGCATCCAACAGCCGCGACTTTGCGCGCGAAAATTCCTCTTCCGTCAGCGCACCGCTTGCGCGAAGCTCTGAAAGCTTACCTAAGTCATCACTCAGCGTCATAGCGGTCTCCCAAGTACATAGCCTGCCTTCAGTCACCAGCGCCAATGCGCTGTGACACCCTAAGAACACGCGTCGCCGTAAAAGGTTACAAAGGACTGTGCGGGGCGCGGCCCTCTCTCAGCCCCCGATGCCGCCGGCGCGAATACTCTTGGCATTCTCCCACGAAGGCGCAGTTTTGCCGCCGGTTTCATGGCGCCACATCCCCTCCTCCCGATTCGCCGCTTAAGGGAAACTTCACGGGCGTGAAGATATTCGAGATCTACTCACCGCAGCGGGGGCTCACTATCTCCTTGCCCACAAATGGTAGGCGAAGATCTAAGGAGAAACCCATGCCTCAATCGCACCGATCGCTGGCTCGCGCATTCGCCGTATTGGCATTACCGGTGATGTTCTTTACCGGGCCTGCTGAGGCGGACAGTTCCGCCGCCGACTCCCCGTCCGTGACGGTCCGCTATCACGATCTGAACTTGGACAGTTCCAGGGATGTGGTCAGTTTGTACGCCCGAATCCATGTCGCCGCCGCAGCGGTTTGCACGCTATCCGAGAATGACCAGCCGGGTAAGCTTGCATTCATCACCGAGCGCGACAAGTGTATCAACCATGCCGTGGCAAAGGCGGTACGCTCAGTGGGAAACGACAATTTGAGCACTTACCATTGGCAGCAGATCCGTGGATGGAACCACTGGTCCGGAGACATCCGAGTGGCCGAGCGTACTCACCAGTGATCCCGCTTGACAGCTGTACGCCCGAGGCATCCGCACTGACGCACCGCCTGCCCTGGTATGCAGCGAGGTCCGTCGCCCTCGCGTGGTCCGCGGGCCATGAGAAGGCGATCGCGGTCATGTAATCGACACTAGCAAACTCGAACCGGTTGTCATTGCCGTGTTGCCGCTGGACTCCGCTATGCCTTGAGCGTAACAATACGGATGGTTTCGTGACTCCTCGCGCCGCCCCCTGAAAACCATCAACAATGAGATACCCGCAGTGAAACAATTCTGTCATCGTCTTTCACGACCGGCGCCGTTCGCAGACGCCATGGCATTGAGCGTCATGGGCGTCGGCGCATCCCACGCAGCCGCGGCCACCGATCAGAAGCCTCTGCCGGTGGCGCTGGTCGATGCTTTGAACAAAGTGGCCGGCGGCCCCCACAAGGGTTACCGCGCCAATCATGCCAAGGGCATAATGGTGGAGGGAACCTTCACCCCCGCGAAGTCCGCGCCCACCTTGAGCAAGGCACCGCACTTCGCCAAAACCGTGCCTGTCGTGGTGCGTTTTTCCGATACCACCGGTGTGCCCACGATGCCGGACGCGAGTCCCGATGCCAGTCCGCATGGGATGGCCATCCGCTTCAAGCGGCCGGATGGCGCCAGCACGGATATCGTTAGCATCTCGGCAAATGCCTTTCCCGTCGCAACCCCGGAGGACTTTCTGGCACTACTGACCGCAGCCGCCAATAGCGGTCCCGGGGTGCCCAAACCGACGCCGATCGAGCAATTCCTCGGCAGTCATCCGGTAGCTCTGAAGTTTGTCACCACACCTCGACCGGCGCCCGATAGTTTCGGCACCCTGGCCTTTTACGGCGTCAACGCATTTAAATTCACCAATGCCCACGGTGTCAGCCACTTCGCGCGCTATCAGATCATTCCGGAGGCGGGCGAGCAGGCACTGACCGCGGAGCAGATCGCCAAGGTCGATCCGAACTACTTGATGGACGAGCTGCCACAGCGCCTGTCCAAGGGACCGGTGAAATTTCGGCTGCAGGCTCAAGTGGCCAAGGACGGCGACCCCACCAATGACGGAACACAGGTGTGGCCTGCGGACCGCGAGATCGTGGTGTTGGGAGTGATAACCCTCAAGACGGTGACCGCGGATCAGGCAGCCGCCCAAAAAATCATCATGTTCAATCCCTTGAGCTTGCAGGCCGGCATCGAACCTTCCACCGATCCCGTGTTGTTGGCACGGCCGTCGGCCTACGGTGTCAGCTACAGTCAGAGGATTCAGTAGGGTAGCGGCGATTTGATGCGCGCGCCGGCTGCCAATCGCTACGAGAAGATGCCCTATGCCCGCTGCGGTCGGAGCGGGCTGCGCCTGCCGCGCATTTCCTTGGGTCTTTGGCAGAATTTTGGCGGGACCTCGCCGCTGGAGCGTGCGCGGGACATGATCCTCAAGTCCTTCGACCGTGGCATCACGCATTTCGATCTCGCCAATAATTATGGGCCTCCGCCCGGTTCTGCCGAGGAAACCTTCGGGCGCATACTGGCAAAAGACCTCACCGCCTACCGTGATGAATTGGTCATCAGCACCAAAGCGGGTTATCTCATGTGGCCCGGCCCCTATGGCGAATGGGGCTCGCGCAAATACCTGCTCGCGAGCCTGGATCAAAGCCTGAAGCGCATGGGTTTGGACTATGTCGACATCTTCTATTCGCATCGCTACGATCCAGACACACCACTGGAAGAGACCATGGGTGCGCTCGACACCGCCGTCCGTAGTGGCCGGGCACTGTACGTCGGCATTTCCTCTTATGGCCCGGCGAAGACCCGCGAAGCTGCCGCCATCTTGCGCGATCTGAAGGTTCCGTTCGTGATTCATCAGCCGTCCTATTCCATTCTCAATCGCTGGGTGGAAGACGGCTTGCTGGACGTGCTAGAGAAGGAAGGACTGGGGTGCATTGCCTTCTCACCGCTGGCGCAAGGGTTACTCACCACCAAGTACCTCTCGGGAATACCGGATTCCTCGCGCGCCGCGCAGGACGATTCATTGCGCAAGTCCATGCTCACCGCAGCCAACTTGGGTAATGTGCGCGCCCTCGATGAGATCGCTCGGCAGCGTGGACAGAGCCTCGCGCAAATGGCCATCGCCTGGGTACTGGCCAAGCCCGCGATCACCAGCGCACTCATCGGTGCGAGCAGCTGGGCGCAGGTCGACGAGTGCCTGGGTGCCTTACGAAATCTCGAGTTCAGCCCACTGGAACTCGACTCCATCGGTCGCCTTGCGCGCGACGGCGGCCTCAATATCTGGGCCGCATCGAGCCAATCCGGTTGATGCAATTACCCGATAGGCGCTACTTGGCCTTCGCGCTGGGATGGGTGGTCATCGGGGCCTTGCCATTGTTCGCCGGCTTCACCCATTGGGGTTGGGAATTATCCGAAATCCTCGGCCTCGCAGGATTGCTTGGCTGTCTGGCCTTAAGCGGCTGTCCGGTCCGCCCGCGAGCGACCATGCCGACGACGCTGCTTTCCTTGGGTCGTCACGCAGTGCTGGGCTGGATCGCGGTGGGCGCGGCGGCGCTGCACATCCTCCTCGCGCTCGTCACCGACCACACCGTCATCGAGTATTTAAAACCAACCTCGCCGCTGTACCAGTTGGCGGGAATCGCGGCGTTCTTGTTGCTCCTCTTTCTCGTGGCGACCTCCGTGGCGAGCCTGCGCCGCCGTCTCTGGCACAGCCACCGTAATTTTCAGGCGACGCACATCATTATCGGCTGCGTGCTGTTGATACTTCTCGCAGCCCATGTGCTGACGACGGGCCGATACGCCGGCGGTTATCCCAGGCGCGCCGCTGTAATCGCTGTGACAGCGGGCGCCATCGCCATCCTCTTGATCCGTCGCCGCATCGTGAAAACGGCGGCACCCGACGCTACGGTCGCACGCCGCTTCGCGTTCGGCCGTCATTCCAAGCTCATTGTCAGCGCCATCGCAGCAACCATGCTTGTGCTCACGATCTTTGTTCCTGACCGCGCTGGGGTGGCGCTCCGCGAACCGCTGCTGACACGCTCGGCAGCGCTGCCGCTGACTTTTGATCATGCCAAGCATGTGGCCGTCAATTGTCTTGCCTGCCACCACAACTATGCGGATGGCCGCGGTTTCGATGCCTGCATCCACTGTCATCGTGGCGCAGGGCCGGCCATCAAAGTGGGTGTGGAGGCACGATTCCATGACTTCTGTCTGGACTGCCATCGCAATCCCGGGCCGCGCCTAGTGCGCCACGGACCGGTATCCGGCTGCTTGGCATGTCACGTCGCTGAGCCGGGCGTAACCAAAGGAATTGCTGGCAACTAGTGTCGGAACCCGTACCATGCAGCTGTAAAGCGCACGCACTCGCCGCGGGATTCGACTTCCTCATGAAAGAACTCTCTTCCATCGACCTGCTCGAGGCAGCCGCCTATGCCCTCGTGAGCGAACGCTGCCGGCCGTCCTATCTTCACGACCTACGCGGCGGTTTGCAGGCGCTTCAGGGCGCCGTCGAATTGTTGGTGCGCGCGGCAAAGAACCCCGGCAATTCAGCGATCGCAGAGAAAGCCGCCGGCCTTGCCCGAAGCGCACTGCTCAATCATGAGAAATCCCTGGTTGAACTTGTCGACCAGATAACGCCGCGGCAGGAGAGTGCCACTGCGGTCAACGTCGGCGAATTGCTGCGCGACGTGTTGCGATTTGTCCGCAGTGACGCTGCCGCCAAATCGATCACGTTGCGTTTACAGGCGTCGAAAGATCTCAACGTGCTGGCGGAGGCGCACACATTTCGCTTACTGCTGCTGGGTCTTTGTATGACGCTGACGGACGGCCTCGCCGCCAGCGCCGTCGTCGATGTCAAGGTAACCCGCTCAGGTCGCCATGCCTTGATCGAGTTGTCGTCCATCGTTCCCTGCGCCCCTATCCCGAGTCCCGAGAAATTGTGGGGTGCCGCCGGCCCTCGCCGCCGGAATTGCTGCTGTCGCTGACGCGGCTCTGGGCGTTTGCCAATGGTGGCTCTCTCGAGCTGACCGCAGATTCGCATTCGTCGAATGCGATGCGCCTTTACTACCCGCTCCTGGAAGTCTAGGTCACCACCTATGAAAATCGCCGCCCTCTCCGATATTCACGGCAATCTATTTGCGCTCGATGCAGTGCTGGCGGATATCAATCGACGCGGCGTCGATCTGACCGTCAATCTAGGAGACATACTTTCGGGCCCGTTGCTCCCTGCCGAAACCGCGGATCGACTCATGGCGCTCGATCTGCCGACGATCAGCGGCAATCACGAGCGTCAAGTGCTCACCATGGACCCTGCGGACATGGGCGCATCCGACCGTTATGCAGCCGAGACCATCAGCGATGTGCACCGCGACTGGATGAGCGCACTACCGCCGGTGCTGCGCTTGACGGATGACGTTTTCCTCTGTCACGCCACACCACAGAACGACGTCGATTGTTACCTGGAAGATATTATCGACGGCGAACTTCGCCCCGCGTCCCTGCGGAGCATAGAAGCACGCACCGGGACCTGCAATGCCGCATTGATCTGGTGCGGTCATTCACACATTCCACGGCTGTCGCAGCTTTCCAGCGGACAGATCATCGTCAACCCCGGCAGCGTCGGTATTCAAGCCTACGAGGGCCATCATCCCGGCCCGCATAGGGTCGAAATCGGCTCGCCGCACGCACGCTATGCGCTCTGCGAGCAATCGCCCGACGGATGGAAAGTCGAGTTCATCGCGGTTCCCTATGATTGGCATGCGGCCTCGCGACTTGCACGGCAGCGAGGCACACTGGATTGGGATCGTGCACTGCGGACGGGCTACGTACGCGCACCATCGGTAGCGGTATAGGTCTTTAGCGGACTCCGCGGCGCAAACGCAATGCGGCGCGGGCACTCCAAGCCAGGATCGCCCGGGCTATCCATTGCCAGAATGTGACGTTCCAGTGATGCGTGACATCGGCGGCATTGCGCAGCATCGCACTGCGTTCGCAGGTCTGCAGCAGCATGGCTTCGACCTGCCGTGCAAACGCCACCGACTCGATCTCTTGATTGGCATCAAGATTCCACAGTACCCCCCAGCGGTCCAGATTGCTCGAGCCCACCGATGCCCAGTCATCGCACAGCAGCACCTTGGCGTGCAGGAAGCTCGGCTGGTATTCGTAGATCACGACGCCACTTGCCAGCAGCCGTACATAGAACAGACGGCTGGCGCCGCGGGCTGCCGGCGCATCGGTATGGGGACCCGGCAATAGCAAACGCACATCGACGCCGCGGCGTGCCGCACGCCGTAAACTGCGCCGCAGGCGATTCGAGGGCCAAAAATAGGCAGTCGCAATCCACACCCGCCGCTTGGCTGTCCGGACTTGCGTCAGCACCGAACGCTCGAGTTCATGCGTGCCGAGGCCTCGGCTAATAGCCACCCGGCCACGTTCGCCCGGTTCCTGCGCCGGTGCCTGACGCATGACGATATCGAGGTCTCGATGTGTGCTGCGTTTCCAGGTGCTTGCAAACAGCCGCTGCCAGTCCTCGAGAACCGGACCGGTGATTTCAACCACGCAGTCCAACCAATAATCGTTGGGCCGGACGTCTGGGCTGAACATGTCAGCCAGCCCCGTGCCGCCGGTGAAGCCTACCACGCCGTCCGCGATCAACAGCTTACGGTGGTTGCGCAGGAAGAAGCGCGGAAAGGATCGCCAGTCAATGGCGCCGAAGAACACCAATTCGACCTGCGCCGCTTTCAGGCGCGTACGATCCATCGCGGTCAGCCCGCGCGCACCGAAGGCGTCGAATAGCGCTCGGACCCGGACACCGCGCTGCGTCGCGCGGGCGAAGGCGGCGATAAAATCGTCGACGACCCGGCCGGACTCCACCAGGTAGAACTCGACCAGGACATAGTCTTGGGACTCGTCAATGGTGGCAAGAATGCGTGCAAAGAACTCGCGCCCATTGCTGAGCAATGTAAAGCGATTACCATCTCGCGCAATGGTGCGGAATAGTCCATTCATCTTCATGGCTACGGACCCACGCATTGAAGCACCATATCAGGCAGAATTCCTAGGCGGGAAAGAATCGCGCGGCCGCGCCAACAAAGAACTTCTACTATGCCCACTCGATCGGGACTTGTATTGATACTGATGCTGCTCGCTGCCGGGGCGCAGGCCCAGTCACCGTCCCTGCTGAACCCTATGTTCCAGGACCACGGCGTACTGCAGCGTGACCGGCCCATCACGGTATGGGGCCATGCCGCAAGCGGCGAAGTCGTGACCGTGACCTTGGGCAGCGCGAGCGCGCGTGCCACCGCGGACGCCGCCGGCCGCTGGAGCACAGTATTGCCGGCCATGAACGCCGGTGGGCCTTGGGTACTGACGGCGCAGGGTGGTTCCGGTGTCCGGCAGTCGGCCGGCGACATACTGGTCGGTGATGTGTTTCTCTGTTCCGGCCAGTCGAACATGGAATTGAATGTGCAGGGGGCCAGCGATTCATGGAACGAAATCCACCGCTCCACAAATGACGCAATTCGCTTGCTGAACGTCGCGCACGCGAACAGCCCAACGCCGCTTCCCGCATTGAAGGACCCGGTCGCCTGGAAGGTCGCCGCACCCGCTACCGTGGCTGAGTGGTCGGCGGCTTGCTTTTTCTTTGCGCGCGAGCTTGGGCCCAGCATTGGCATTCCCATCGGCTTGGTGCAAGCGACCTGGGGCGGCTCGAACATCCGCCCCTGGATGAGCGCCGCCGCCTTACAGGCCGTCGGTGGCTACGATCGTTCGCTGCAGATTCTGACTCTGTACGCCAGGGATGAGAACGCCGCGCAAAAGCAATTTGCCGCACAATGGGAAGAGTGGTGGCGTGGCGCCAGCGGAGATCGCGTCGGCGCCGAGCCCTGGAGCTTACGCCCGCCTGCCGAGCTGCGCGCCGCAGGCGACTGGCGTGCGGCGCCGCCGGCACTCGGCGATTGGCGGACCTGGGGAGTGGCAGGGCTTGCTGATTTCACCGGTTCAATTTGGTTCCGCACCACGCTCTCGCTGACGGCTGCGCAGGCCTCTTCTGCCGCGTCGTTGTCGCTGGGCGCCCTCAATCAGGTCGATGAATCCTGGATCAACGGCCGCGCCCTGGGCAATACCTTCGGCTACGGCACCGACCGCAAATACTCCATCACCCGCGGCATGCTGCACGCCGGCGAGAATGTGCTGGTTGTCAATGTGTCCAGCACCTATGGCGGCGGCGGACTCCTGAACGGCGGCGCGCCGCGTGTCCTGCAGCGCACCGACGGCGAGGCAATTCCTCTCAGCGCACCGTGGCAGTTCCGCATCGTGCCGCCGGCCATCGGCTATCCGCCGCGGACACCGTGGGAATCCGTGGGCGGGTTGGCGACGCTGTACAACGCCATGATTGCACCGTTGGGCGCCTACGGATTTCGCGGCGCACTTTGGTACCAGGGGGAATCGAATACCGGTGAAGCGCAAACCTATCAGGCACTGCTCATCGGCATGATGGCAGATTGGCGGCGCCAGTTTGGACCTGACCTCGCTTTCCTGATCGTGCAGCTGCCTAATTTTGGCACTCCGCCGGCCACCCCCGCGGAGTCCGGCTGGGCCACCGTGCGCGAAGCGCAGCGGCTGGCAGTGGCCGGCGATCCCCATGCGGGGCTCGCGGTCACCATCGATATCGGCGAGGCCCACAATCTGCATCCGGGCAACAAGCAGGATGTGGCCAAACGCCTGGCGCGCGCTGCGGGTCACGTGATCTACGGTCAGGCGTTTGCGCCATCCGCTGCAACGGCGCGCCGGGCCATTCGCCGTAGCGGCCGGATTGTGGTGGAGTTCGCCGACGTGGAGCGCGGACTGGTAGCCTACAGCCACAACACACCCATCGGCTTTGAATTGTGCGCCGATGCTGCCGACACCTGCCGCTTCGCCGACGGCAGCATCGACGGCACTCGTGTCATGCTGTCCATTCCGAACGGCGTTGCGCCGACCCGAGTGCGCTACTGCTGGGCCGACAGTCCGATCTGCACTTTGTACGACTTCTCCGGTTTGCCGGCCGGCCCCTTTGAGTTGCACATTATCGAATAGTGGCCGCACTTCGCCGGTACACGAGGAAAACTAAATGACAACGACTCGCGGGACCGCATGGCTGGCAGCAGTGATTCTCGCGCTGACGTTGGGACCGCTGACGCCGGTGCCGGGCGCCGTCCTCGTACACCAAGGCCGATACACCGATCAGGGCGTGGGACTCGATGAAGCGGCTCAAGGCAGTGTCGATCTTTGCCTTGTTCACCTGGGTCGCGGCGAGGACGGCGCCCGGCACCGGCG
>JANYIY010000451.1 GCA_025358615.1 Gammaproteobacteria bacterium
GTGAGTAGTGACGAGTATCGACCGGCTTGGCTTTTTTACGTGTGGGCATAAGTTCGAACGTCAGGGCTGTGTCAATAGAAGGGGTGCGCAGCATAAACATCCGCATTGCCACTGTGCAACGCCACGCCCGCTATGTAGTGATATTAGTCGGTCAATCATCGCTCGGTGACAGGAAGCCGGACGACAACGGAAAGACACAGTTGTCGTCCGGCTTCCTGTCACCCCAAGCTCTGCCAACCGCTCAAAATCACAGAGCCGACGACTAGCCCGTGCCATAGCGCTTGACCAAGTACCGATAGACCCCGCGTACGCCCTGCGCCTCGGCACCGACGCCGCGGCCGGGTCGATCCTTGGAATTCCAGCCGTACAGGTCAATGTGCAGCCAGGGCGTCGACTCGCTCACGAAGCGCTTCAGGAACAAGGCGCCGAAGATGGCGCCCGCAAAAGTCGATGAGGCGACATTGTTCAAATCCGCGATCTTGCTGGCGAGTTCATCCTCGTAGCCCAGCCACAGGGGCATGGGCCAAAGGGGATCGTGCTCGGCGCCGGCCTCGCGCGCCAGATCCTGCACCATGGCTTCATCACTACCGAACAGGGCCGGCAGCTCCGGGCCCAAAGCCACCCGCGCCGCGCCGGTCAAAGTCGCAAAATCTATGATCAAATCCGGCTGCTCGGCGTCGGCAAGCGCCAGTGCATCGCACAACACCAGCCTGCCTTCCGCATCCGTGTTGCCGACCTCGACGGTCAGCCCCTTGCGCGTGGTCAGCACATCTCCCGGCCGGTAGGCATTGCCGCTGATGGAGTTTTCGACCATAGGCACCAGCACCCGCAGCTGCGCGCGGATCCCGCTGCTCATGAGCATGTGCGCCAGCGCCAGCGCCACAGCGGCGCCGCCCATGTCTTTCTTCATGAGAGCCATGCCGGAGCCCGGCTTGATATCGAGACCGCCGCTGTCGAAGCAGACGCCCTTACCAACCAAGGTCAGGCGCGGATAGGATTCTGCGGCGCTCGAGCGTGCGCCGGCGGGCGGTGCCCAACGCAGCTCGGCCAGCCGGGGAGCCGCAGCGCTGGCGCGGCCCACGGCATGAATGGCCGGAAAATTTGCCGCCAGCAAATCCTCGCCCACCCACTCTTGATAGCCGGCGTGATGACGTTCGGCAAGCCGGCGCGCCGCGGCGGCGAACTCAACGGGCCCCAAGTCGGCCGCCGGCGTATTGATCCAGTCGCGTGCCATGCGCAGCGACTCGGCGGCAAGCGCCACGAATTGCACATCGGCGTTGGCCGGCGCCGCCAGACTCGCCGCCTCGCCTTTGGCCGGGCGGTAACGCTCGAATCGATACGCTCCGTAGGCAAATCCCAGACACAATTGGGTGGCCTCTTCGGGCCTGAACTCCTGCACCAGATGAAACCGGCGCGAGGGCAACCGTTCGGCGATGCCGGCCGCATGCCACAACGACAGTTCGCCCTGCAGTCTGCCCAAGCCGCCCACCGCCATGCCGACGCCGCCGTCAGGATTCGGTAGCAGCAGCACGCGATGTTTCTCGCCTTTGAAGTTTTGCTCCGCCAGCCAGCGTGACACTGCCGCCGTTTGCAGCGCGCGCCAAGCTTCGATTTCATTCTCGTAGAGCAGCCACAGCGGCAGCGAAACACTGCTATCGACGGTCATTGGAATGAGTCCTCACGAAGCGGCAACCAGCTTGGAATATCTTGCATCATAAGAGATTCTGTGGTGCTATTTACGGCTAGTTAACAAGCCCACCGCGACACTCAAAGACCCCGCTTGAGGCTAAAAGTCCGAAGGCGGGGTCTTGCATTTTGTAAGTATGGATTTTAGGTTACAGGAGATTTTCATGCGTTTGTATTCGCAAAAAGACGTCGATAAGAAAGCGCTACGCGGTGCACGCATCGCCATCTTAGGCTACGGCAGCCAGGGCCGCGCACACGCGCTCAACCTGCATGACAGCGGCTACGACGTGGTGGTCGGCGTTCGCAAAGGCGATAGCTGGAAAAAAGCCAAAAAAGATGGCTTGAAAGTCATGGAGCCGACAACAGCCGTCAAGGGTGCGGTATTGGTGTCGATGTTGGTGCCCGACCTCACCCAAAAATCCCTGTACGCCGAGATCAAGGGCGTGCTGGAGAAAGGCGCCACGCTGTTGTTTGCACACGGCTTCAACATTCATTTCAAGCAAATCAAGCCGCGCAAGGATCTGGACGTGGTGCTGATTGCGCCGAAGGGCCCCGGCGATTTGGTGCGCCGCCAGTACCAGCAGGGACGCGGCGTGCCCTGCCTGATTGCGGTGGCGCAGAACACCTCCAAGCATGCCAAGGCCAAAGCGCTGGCCTATGCGGACGGGATCGGCGGCACGCGCGGCGGCGTGCTGGAGACAACGTTTGCCGAAGAGACGGAAACGGATCTGTTCGGCGAGCAGGCGGTACTGTGCGGCGGCGCGACAGAATTGGTGGTGAAAGGCTACGAGACGCTGGTCGAGGCCGGCTACCAGCCCGCGGTCGCCTATTACGAATGCCTGCACGAGCTGAAGCTGATCGTTGATCTGCTGCACGAGGGCGGTATCACTAAAATGCATCGCTTCATCAGCGAAACTGCCAAGTACGGCGATCTGACTCGTGGACCGCGCATCGTGAACAAGGCCACGAAGAAGGAAATGCGCAAGATCCTGACCGAGATCCAACAAGGCAAATTTGCGCGCCAATGGATTGCCGAGAACAAAAGCGGCCGGCGCAAGTATTCCAAGCTGCTGAAGGCGGATCTGACGCATTCCATCGAAAAAATCGGCGCCCAGCTACGTGCCCGCATGCCGTGGCTGGAATCCGGGAAAGCCTGATTCCTTGGACAGGCTCCCAGGCATGCGCACACTTTTTGACAAGGTATGGGCGGCACATGAAGTCGTTGCCGAAACGGCAGACACCCCTGCCGTCCTGTATGTCGATTTGCACCTCATTCACGAGGTCACTTCGCCGCAGGCGTTCAGTACGCTCAAGCGCTTGGGTTTGCCGGTGCGGCGTCCCGATCGCACATTGGCGACGATGGACCATTCCATTCCGACCAGCAGCGAGCAGGTGTTCGGCAATGTGCCGATCAAAGTGGACGCCGCGGCGCTGCAGGTGCGCCAGCTGGAGGAGAATGCTGCGCAGTTCGGGGTCGAGCTATTCGGCATGCGCGACGCACGACGCGGCATCGTGCACGTCATCAGTCCGGAATTGGGGACTACGCAGCCGGGAATGACCATCGTCTGCGGCGACAGTCATACCAGCACCCACGGCGCGTTCGGCGCGCTGGCCTTCGGCATCGGCACCACCGAAGTGGGCCATGTGTTTGCCACCCAGACCCTGTTGCAGCGCAAGCCGAAAACCTTTGCCGTCAATGTTGAGGGGCGGCTGCGCCCCGGCGTAACTGCCAAAGATTTGATCCTGGCGGTGATTGGCAAGATCGGCGTTTCCGGCGGCACCGGTCATGTATTCGAATATCGTGGAGCGGCGATCCGCGCACTCTCCATGGATGAACGAATGACGGTGTGCAATATGTCCATCGAGGCCGGCGCGCGTGCCGGCATGATCGCGCCGGACGACACCACGTTCGCCTATCTCAAGGACAAGCCGCGCGCACCCAAGGGCAAGGATTGGGACACGGCGCTGGCGCGATGGCGAACCTTCGTCACCGACCCAGGCGCTACCTTCGACGCCAGCGTGGACATCGACGCGTCCAGCCTCGAACCCATGATTACCTACGGCACCAATCCCGGCATGGTGCTGCCTATCGGTGCGGCGATTCCGGATAACGCGGGCGACGAGGTGTTCGACAAGGCGCTGCGCTACATGGGGTTTCACGGCGGCGATGCCATGCTCGGCAAGCGCGTCGACGTCGTGTTCATCGGCAGCTGCACCAACGGCCGGCTCGATGATCTGAAAGCCGCCGCTCACATCCTGAAAGGCCGTAAGGTGGCGCCCGGCGTGCGTCTGCTCATCGTGCCGGGGTCGCAGGACATCAAGCGCCAGGCCGAGGCAGCCGGTTATGCCGACATATTCAAGGCGGCCGGCGCCGATTGGCGTGAGTCCGGTTGCTCGATGTGTCTCGGTATGAACGGCGACACCGTCGACGCCGGCCAGTATTCCATCAGCACCAGCAATCGAAATTTCGAGGGCCGCCAGGGCGTGGGCGCGAGAACCTTGCTGGTCAGTCCGTTCACGGCGGCGGCAAGTGCCGTGCGTGGCCGTATCACCGACCCGCGTGAGATGCTGTGATGCAACCCGTGGTCCGCGTTCATTCCACAACGGTGGTCATCCCGTCGAGTAATATCGATACGGATCAGATCATCCCGGCAAGATTCTTGACGACCACCACCAAGCAAGGACTGGGCCGGCAATTGTTCGCCGATTGGCGCTATCACCCCGACGGCACACCGGTTGCCGAGTTCGTGCTGAATCGCCCCGAGTCGAGCGGCGCGCAGGTGCTGGTCGCCGGCCGCAACTTCGGCTGTGGCTCTTCGCGCGAGCACGCACCTTGGGCACTCCTCGACTTCGGCTTTCGCGCGGTAATCAGCACCGAGATCGCCGACATCTTTCGCGGCAACTCCTTGAAGAACGGTCTGCTACCCATTGTGGTGGACGACGCCACTTCGCGCTGGCTGTTGGACCATCCCGGCGCCGAAATCGACATCGACCTCAATACCTGCCGGCTGACTCTGCCAACCGGAGTATCGGTCGCGTTCCTGCTGGAAGCCTTTGCGCGGCATTGTCTGTTGCACGGTGTCGATGAGCTCGGCTACCTGCAGAGCTGCCTGGACGATATCCAGCGCTACGAAGCAGCGCGGTCGTGGTAAAAGCCGGCGCGACACGGGCGGCGCCAAAGTGAAGGCGCTGATCGCAGTGCTTGCCGGCGATGGCATCGGCGGCGAGGTCACGGCCGAAGCGGTGCGCACTCTCGAGCGGGTGGCTGCGCGCTTCGGTCATACCTTTGAGTTCCAGCCGGCGTTGCTCGGCGGTGCCGCCATCGACGCGACCGGCGAGGCGCTGCCGGCAGCAACGCTGGCGCTGGCGCAGCGCGCGGATGCCATCCTGCTCGGCGCCGTGGGCGGTCCGAAATGGTCGGCTGCCGATGCGAAAGTTCGGCCCGAGCAAGCCCTGCTGCAGCTACGCAAGTCCCTCGGGCTGTTCGCCAATCTGCGGCCGGTCGTGCCGCACCCCGCCGTGCTCGACGCCTCGCCCATCAAGGCGGAATTGCTGCGCGGCGTGGACATCATGGTGGTGCGCGAATTGACGGGCGGGATTTACTTCGGCGAAAAGACTCGTACGGCGACCGAAGCCGTCGATGTCTGCCGCTACACCGTCGCAGAGATCGAACGCGTGGTGCGTCTCGCGGCACGGCTGGCGTTGGGCCGCCGCCGCAAGTTGTGTTCGATCGACAAAGCCAATGTACTGGAGACCTCGCGCCTGTGGCGTTCGGTGGTCGAGCGGATCATGCCGGCCGAATTCCCCGACCTGCAGATCGAGCACATGCTGGTCGACGCGGCCGCCATGCATCTAATCAAGCGGCCGCGCGATTTCGACGTCATCGTGACCGAAAATATGTTCGGCGACATTCTCACCGACGAGGCCTCCATGCTGGCGGGCTCGCTCGGGCTGCTGCCCTCGGCATCGCTGGGTGCCGGCGAACGCGGCGGCCTGTTCGAACCCATCCATGGATCCGCCCCCGACATTGCCGGCCGCGGCATCGCCAATCCTTACGCTGCTATTCTGAGTGCGGCCATGCTGCTGCGCTATTCCCTGCGGTTGGAGAGCGAGGCGAGCGCCGTCGAAGGCGCCGTCTCGGGCGCCATCAATTCCGGTGCGCTGCCGGCGGACATTATTTCCGCAGGCGAGCGCGGCGCTGTTGCCGCGCGGGCTGCGGTTACGACGCGTGCCGCCGGAGATGCGGTGCTGGCGCGGCTCTAGCCGCCCGCTCGAGTCCCGCAGCCAGATCCGCGAGCAGATCCGCGGGATCTTCTATTCCAACCGAGACGCGCAGCAATCCGACGCCGATGCCGGCGCGCAACCGCGCCGCTTCCTCCATACCCGCATGCGTCATGCTGGTCGGATGCGATATCAGACTCTCCACACCACCCAGCGACTCGGCGAGAGTGAAGCACTCGAGTCCCGCGAGGAAGGCCTCGACCGCCGGCTCGCCGCCGGCAAGCTCGAAGCTCAACATGGCGCCGAAGCTCTGCTGTTGGCGCCGCGCGATGTCATGTCCGGGATGATCGGGAAGACCGGGATAGTGGATGCGCGCTACCGCGGGTTGCTTGCTCAGAAAATCAACGATCAAGGCGGTATTCTCGGCGTGCACCCGCATACGTGCATGCAGCGTGCGCACCCCGCGCAGTGTCATGAAGCTGTCGAACGGCGCACCCGTGACGCCGATGGCGTTGGCCCACCAGGCAAGATTGTCATGCAGCTCCTTGCTGGCCGAGACGACCGCACCGCCGACCACATCGCTGTGTCCGTTCAAGTACTTGGTGGTGGAATGCATGACCATGTCCGCGCCCAATGCCAACGGCTGCTGCCAGATCGGCGACAGAAACGTATTGTCGACCACCACCAGCCCCTTGACGGCATGCCCGGCATCAGCGATCGCCCGGATATCGACCACGCGCAGCAGAGGATTGCTCGGCGTCTCGATCCACACCAGGGCCGCACCCGCCTCGAGCGACTTGTGCAATGCCGCCGCATCGCCTTGATCGACGAAATCGACCACGAGCTTGCCTTGTGCGTGTAGCGCAGCCAGCAGCCGGTACGTTCCGCCGTAGCAGTCGTGAGGCGCGATGACCCGCGCACCGCCTGGCAGAGTGGCAAGGATCACGGTAATCGCGGACAGCCCCGTGCAGGTCACCACCGCACCAGCACCGTCTTCCAAATCCGCCAGCGCGCCGGCCAGCTGATCGCGGGTCGGATTGCCCGAACGGGTGTAGTCGTACTTGCGCGGCTTGCCGTACTTCTCAAATGCGAAATTCGTCGACAGGTAAATCGGCGGCACCACGGAACCATGCTGTGCATCCGATTCGAGCCCCGCGCGCACCGACCTGGTGGCGGCGGCTTTCTTCTTGGGGGTGGCAATGCTCATGTCGTCTTCTCCGCGAGGGCTTGCTTGATGATGGGGATCAGGGCCGCGCCTTCCTTCAGGAAGGCGTCATGCCCGAATATGGAATTGATTTCGATCAGCTGGCGCGGCCCGTTGAGACGCGCTGAGAGAGCCTGCATGTCGGTGAACGGCACCAGCTGGTCCTCGCGCACCGCAATCAGCGTCGCCGGGGTTTGCACCAGAGTGGCGTCCATCTGATGCAAATCGATCGATTCGCTGAGCGCCAGAAAAGACTCGGCGCGATACTTTTGCACGTAAGCATCGCCGCGCGCGAACAGGTAATTCTCGACTGGAAATATGAAGCGATCTGCGTTGCGCTTGGGCGCGGCAGCGAAGCGCAGCTGAAATTCCACGGCGCTGCGGTAGGTGGCCATGGCAAGCGCGCGCGCCAGCTTGAGTCCCGCCGGACCGTCGCCGCGCGCGATTGCTTCGCGCACGATCTGGCGCTGCACGCTGCGCCAGGCGGTCGACAGCACCTGTGTCTTGTCGGCAGCGCTCAACACCACGATGTGCTGCACCAGGGCGGCGAAGCGCTCGGCGAAACACAACGCCACCATACCCCCGTATGAGGCGCCGACGATGGCGTGCAGCGTCTTCAATCCCAGATGCCGTACGACGGCGCACAACGCCTCGGCTTGATCGTAGGAACTCAAGGGCGGAAATCTCTCGCCGGTCTGCGGTGCTGAACTCTGGCCGTGGCCACCCAGGTAGTCGATGCCCAGAACCCGGTAGCTGCGGGTGTCCACACCGAGGCCGGGACCGACCATCTCCGGCCACCAGCCCTCGCCTCCCGCGACCATTCGATGGGCCGACATGCCGCCCAAGACTGCGATCACCGGCGCATGTTGCGGGCCTTCGAGCCGGAAGCCCACTTTGGCGTCTGCCAGCACATCGCCATAATGCAAGACAAAGGGCTGCGCCAGACTTAAGGTCCGGTCGGCGAGAATGGAAGATTTATCGGCCACGATGCGCTCGAGCTCCTATAGAGGCTTGCATAACCCCTGTAGCGCCGGCGCCGGCAGCCATTGCAAAGCGAATCGAGAGCAATTCGCCGCCCATCTACCGGAACCGAGCTTAAGGCTCGACTCCGCAGGAGTTGGCACCGTTCCAACAGATTCCTAGAGGAATTTGCGGTGGTT
>JANYIY010000452.1 GCA_025358615.1 Gammaproteobacteria bacterium
GGTATGCACGAAGTAGGCGCCGGCCAGCCAATTGAATTTGTCATTGGTGGGCGATGTGAAACGCAGTTCTTGGCTGTAGGCTTCGACGTTCAGGAATTGGCTTTGATTCAAGTCGGTGCCGATCAATGCCTGAAAAACCGAATCCGCACGCGGCCGGAAATCATAGGCGTCACCGGTGGCGATTTCCTTGGTCTTGTCGTAGGCCGAAATCGACGTAATGGTTCCGTAACCGGGCTTTACGTCGATCTTGACGGAGGTGTTGTATAGATTGCGATTGTCTACGCCTTCATTATTGACCGTGATCGGCGTGGTGATGTTATTGGCATTGGGCGGCGTCGAGAATGAACTGAACGGATTCGATTCATCGTCCCGCGGTATGACAAAGTAGAAGGCCCGAGTTTGCAGCAGGGATGCTGACGCGCGCCAGTCCGCCGTAAACATGTCATTAGGCTCCCACAACAACCGCAGGCGGGCTGCGTAATTGCTGGCGGGATCCGCTTTTTCGTGGAGATAGGCGTTATTCAGATAGCCGTCGGTGTTGTAGAAGCTGACCGACGCGCGGAATTTCAGTGTTTTAGAATCGTTGAGCGGGCCGCTCAACGCCAGTTGCGCCCGCTCGGATGGGCCGTTACCGAACCCAATGCGCGTTGATCCGCTCAATTCGTCTGAGGGCGGCTTCGTGGTGATGATGATGGCGCCGCCGATGGCGTTGCGGCCATAGAGTGCGCCCTGAGGGCCTTTTAATACCTCGATCTGAGAGATGTCGAACAGCTCCTGGTCGAATTCGGCGGGGTTGGTCTCGAGCACGCCATCGACCAACACGGCCACGGACGGCTCGCTGTTGCGGGCTTGGGAGATGCCTCGTACCACCACGAAGGCATTTCCGGCATTCTGAGTTTCAACCAAAGTCATATTCGGAACCATGGCGATAAAATCGCCGGGCTTTTGAATGCCCGCCGCCTGAATCGCCTGCTCGGTAAACACGCTGACCGTGATCGGCACGTCGCGGAATGATTCGTCGCGCTTACGCGCTGTGACCACAATCTCGTCCAAGTCCGTGCTCTGCGCGGGTGCCGGCAGCGACGCTAGCGCCGCGGCCGCGCTCGCGAGTGCTCCAAGCCATCTTCTCTCGGTAGTGTTCATATTGATTCCTCCCCCCATTGATCGTTTTCAAACAATGCCGTCTATGCGGCGTAGGCCGGCGGCCAGCGTTCTCCCCGCGCCAATCCGTCGCGAATGGCCGTGCCGTGCTCGTTCAGCAGAGGAGCGGCACGAACCGACGCCTCGCGCACGCCCGAAAACTGCACTGGCGGCCTGACGGTCCGCGCGCCGCCGTGCGCGGATTCCACCGGAACGATGAGACCGAGGTGTTCGACTTGAGGATCGTGAACAACCTCGTCAATGGCGTTGATCGGCGCATAGGGAACGTCGTTGCGGCCCAGGCGGTCGACCCAATAGCTCAAGGCATGCTGCGAGAAGCGCTTATCGAGCTCCGCGCTCAAAGACTCGTAATTCGCAATTCGCGCCAGGCGATTGTGGAAGCGCACATCCGCGGCGAGTTCGGGCGCATCCAGTGCAGTCACAAGTCCCTCCCAGAACTTCTCCAGCGAGGACAAATGCAGCGCGATCAGACGCTTGTCGGAGGTTGTCAAAATATAGGCCTGCGCGAGACGAGGCCGGTCGCTGGAAGTGGGTGTGCTGCCCAAAGCGAAGAACGCGGCGAAAGGTTCCACCGCAAAATGCGCCATGGCTTCGAGCATCGACACTTCGACGAGACAGCCCTCCCCCGTCCGGCCCCTTTGCACGAGCGCGCCCAACACGCCGTAGGCCGCATAAATCCCAGTGATGGCATCGGCGAGCGCAGGACCTAAGAACCGCGGCCGGCTGGAATCGACGACGACGCTCAGGAAGCCGCTAAGTGCTTGCGCGACCGAATCGTAGCTCGGCCGTTCCGCGTAGGGACCGCTCGATCCAAAGCCACTGATGGATGCGTAAATCAAACGTCGGTTGATTGACAAGAGCCGGTCGGGACCGGCGCCCAGTCGCGCAGCAGTGCCAGGCCGGAAATTCTGAATGAATACGTCCGCCTCGCCGAGCAATCCGTCGAACAGTATTCTTTCCGCGGGACTCTTCAAGTCGAAGGCGATGCTGCGCTTATTGCGGTTGTACGCCTGAAAGTGCGGCGAGTAATGATCACCTTGATAACTGCGATACGGGTCGCCCTCGGGACTTTCGACTTTGATCACGTCAGCGCCCAAATCGGCAAGCATCATGCCGGCGCAGGGGCCCGTGATGAACGTACCCTGCTCGACGACGCGGATGCCGCTCAGAACGCCTCGCATTTGAAAGGGAGTTCGTGGACTATTCATGGCTTGCCTGAAAACCCGGTGGCGCATCGCCGTCGTAATCGATTGCTTTGGCCGCCGCATGCGACAGCACGAATCCGATGGGACGCAGCTGTTCTTCCAGCAGGTGCGCGATCAGCCCGGCAGTGCGGGCAAGAATGGGTACCCCCTTGAGTGCCGCCAGCGGATAGCCGGCATCCAGCAGCACCGCAGGGATGGCGCCGGACACGTTGAGCGCCAGCGGCTTGCCGAGCAGTTCGGGGAGCAGCTTCTCGACCTGATGTGCGATCGTCGCGTGAAGACCCGCTGCGCCCGCTTCCGCCGCCACTTCGAATAGTCGCCGCGCGCGCGGATCGTAACCCTTGTGCAGGGGATGGCCGTATCCCGGAATGGCACGCCGAGAGGCTCGATATTCGAGCACGAGGTCTTTCGCGGCCTGCTCGAGCGACGCTCCGCCCTCGATCCGCGCCGCAATCGCAGCAAAGAAATATCCCGCGGCTTCGGATGACCCCAACACCACTGAACCACAACCAAGGATGCCTGCGGCAATTGCGCCTTGCAGAGCCTCGGGCGCGGCGGCCAGCGTCATGCGCCCGACTTGCACGCTCGGCACCAGTCCATGTTCCGCAATCGCGACCAGCGTCGCGTCCAGAATGCGCCGCTGCGATTCGCTCGGCAGTGCTCCGGTGAGCAGCAGCCAAAAATGTTCGGTGAAGCCGACGCGACCGATCAATTCCTCCGTGAGATCGCGCCCGCGAACCAGAATCGTGGTCTCGCTGGAGGTCGAGATTGCAGTGCTGTGATGAGTTTGTGACCCAATTTTCAAGCGTGGGCATCCTATTAGTCCAACCAACATTTTCGCATAGCGAATTTTTATTCGTATAACGAACATCCTGAACGCGAACAGGCCGGCCGTCAAGTTGCTGAGAAATTGATTCCCTGTTTTCGCATATCGAAATAAACTCAAACACATGCCAAAGACCAAATCAGTGCAGCGTCGCCGCGAGGCCATGGGAGGGCTTGCCAAGGGACTGGGTGTAATCCGTGCCTTCACTCGCGAGCGCGCGACGCTGAGCCTGAGCGACATCGCAGCCATCACAGAGATGCCTGCAGCCACCGCACGGCGCTGTCTGTTGACCCTCGAGGAACTTGGCTATGTGACTCGCAGCGGTCGTCAGTTTCTGTTGCGGCCGAAGGTATTGGAGCTTGGCGCCGCCTACTTGGAGTCGATGAACATCGAAGTGCTTACTAAAACGCACTTGGAGGAACTGGCGCGCAACACCGGCGACTCTGCCGCACTGTGCGTTCTCGACGGCACCGAGACGGTGTACGTCGCCCGCGCCTCGATCCGCACGCTCCTGAGACTGGAGGCGCACGTCGGCAGCCGCTTTCCCGCCCATGCGACCTCAACCGGTCGTGCACTGCTGGCGGGCCTGAGCGCCGAGCGCCTGCAGCGATATTTCGATACGGCGATCCTCGAGGCACTGACGGATCGTACCGTAACGGACCCTGTCAAATTGCGGCAGCTCATCGAGGATTGTCGGCGCACCGGATACTCCGCCGTCGAAGACGAATTGGCTTACGGTGTGGTCGCGCTCGCGGTTCCCGTGTTCGATCAATATGGGCGCGTGGTCGCTGCGCTCAACAGTTCAGGTCATTCGCGACGTGTCGCGAAGAGCAAACTCGTCCGCGAGCGCTTCACCATGCTGCAAGAGGTCAGTCGGCGGATTTCTACCGATCTTGCCGGCATGCCCGGTCTGTCGCTCAGCGCCGCGACCTGAGGCGCAGATTGCCCCCCCCGCTCGCTTGACGAGGCCTCATTCGCGCGCGTAGCCTCATTGCGAATATATTTTCGCTATACGAAATGACTCGGAAAAGAGAAACGAATGTCGAACATCCTGCTCCCCACCACCATCGTCGGCAGCTATCCGCAGCCCGAATGGCTGATCGATCGTGCCAAACTGGCCGGCCGCTTTCCGCCGCGCGTACGTGCCCGTGAACTGTGGCGCATTGCCCCAGAATTCTTGCAGGAGGCGCAGGACGACGCCACCATCATGGCCATAAAAGCCCAGGAAGATGCCGGTATCGACATCGTTACCGACGGTGAAATGCGGCGCGAAAGTTACTCGAATCGGTTTGCGACGGCACTCGAAGGAGTCGACATCGATAATCCCGGTACAGCACTCGATCGCAGTGGGCATCCAAATCCCGTACCGCGCGTGACCGGGGTAATTCGGCGCCGGCACGCAGTGGAAACGGAAGACGTCGCCTTCCTACGCAGACACACGACACGCAAGATCAAGATCTCGGTGCCCGGTCCCTTCACCATGGCCCAGCAGGCGCAAATCGATCACTACGGCGGCAGCCGCGAATTGGCTGCCATGGATTACGCAAGTGCCCTGAACGCAGAGATTCGTGATCTATTCAGCGCCGGCGCCGACGTCGTACAGATCGATGAGCCCTACATGCAGGCGCGCCCTGAAGAGGCGCGCGCCTGGGGTCAAAAAGCGCTGAACCGGGCGCTCGAAGGCGTCGCGGGCGTGACCGCCGTGCACATCTGCTTCGGCTATGCAGCCATTATTCACACGCGTCCCAGCGGCTATTCCTTCTTGCCGGAACTGCGGGACTGTTCTTGCAACCAGATCTCCGTTGAGACCGCTCAATCGAATCTCGACTGTTCGGCGCTCAGCGGGTTGGCCGGAAAAACCATCATGCTCGGCGTCATCGACTTGTCCGACATGCAGGTGGAAACACCCGGCGTGGTCGCCGCCCGCATCCGCCGCGCCCTTCCGTTCGTGAAGGCCAAGAACTTGATTGTTTGCACGGACTGCGGCATGAAGTACCTGCCCCGCGAAGTGGCCTTCGCCAAAATGCAGGCCATGGTGCAAGGCGCGGCCATTGTTCGTGCCGAGTTGCAGCCTGCCGCCGGCACTTAAGGCTGACCGCACGCGATGTGGGTGCCCCTACATCGCTCGACGGTGCGATAAGCGATGCATTGCTAGCGCGACGGTCACTCCGATGAACGGCAGCAGCACCACTTCGTCCATCTTGCGCACGATTAAGGCACCCGACAGCAGCGCGCCGAACAAATAGGAGACCACAACGGCACTTTGGATCTTTACGTCCTTCAGGCCCGACACATCCCCATTCGCAATGGAATCGGCAATGGTTCCCACCAGCTTGGTCAAAGTCTGCGTGAAGACGATGGTGGTCAAGCTGATGGATTGGCCGATGACGGCCTGCAGACCCATGGCGATAGCCAGCAGTAATATCTGTAAATGATCCGACGGCGCATTCGCCGCATGCGGGGTCCAGAGCGCATACAGCGCGAAGAACAGCAACAGCCCCGCTTCGGCAACGAGCAGAATATTGAGCGCCTGTTCCTGCGCGCGGCCGCGGCGCAATAGAACTCCGAAGGCGCAGCCCACGGCAAACCCAATCAGCGCAACCACCGAACCCATCGCTGCCTGCGATTCGCTCTGCGCAACGTAGTAGGCCAGCAACGCGAAATTTCCGGTCATCGCCGACGCAAACACGCCGCCCAAGGTGGCAAAGCTGATGATGTCCACCGCTCCCGCCGCAAATGCGGTGAGGATCAGCATCCATTCAATGTAAGTGACTTTGGCTTTTTCCGGCATAGGTGTGCCCCGACCATGCTACCAAGGTGCGGGTCGCGAGACTTTAGAATCTAACGCCACCGGCCAGTCGCCAGGCGTTCTGCGCCGAGAAATTCTGATACGGATCATATGCCACGCGCAGGAACCACGTCGGCCAATCCCAGTTTGCGCTGTAACCCCAGCCGGTGATCCTACCGACATCGCTGAGCCCGCTCTTATGCATTACGTCCAAGGTGGCGTGCGAATCGCCGAAGGGAATCTGAGCGTTAGCGTGCCAATCGCGCTGTCCGGTGTGAAAACGGTCATCGGCGATCACAAATGCCGTATAGCTTGTGCCGTCTGCCGCATGATGGCCGGCGCCGAAGGTCAGCGCATCGTTCGGATCAAAGTTGAGATTGAAGTACGGCCGCGCATCCGTGCGGCCGATCCCCGCCATGACGTACCAAGCGGCGCCGGCCTGCATGTTCAAACTGCCGCCGACGAATCCGCGCGAGGCGACTTGCAACGAGGGCTGCAGCTGAACGTATTGACCGGCATCGATGGAAGTGTCGGCGCCGGCGCGCGCCTGCGTGCCGAAGATCTGGTCGGTGTAAGCCCCAACCCATGCGCTCGTGTCATCCGCGCGCCAGCGCAAATTGACGTCGGAACCGGCGTAGCCGTCGTACAGATACTCGCCTACGGTGAGCTTCCAGGGCGGGCTAGTGCCTCCCGTGGCGCCGGCCTCGGCGCAGCACGCAATCGTCAGAAGCAACGCGGCGATGCGTGCGATCCGGCTTCGCGCCCAGAGCGCACCCGGGATTCTCTCGCTCACCAGCCGCGATGCCGCGGCAGCGTCTCAGGGCGCATCGACTTCGTATCCTTTCGCGCGAAGTTCGTCGAGCAGCCCGCCGGGTTCGAGCAACATGTCCATGTTCACCACGGCCAACGTCTCTCCCCCGCTTTGCAAGTACTTCTCGATGACGGCGAGCCAGCTGCGGCGCATCCGGCCAATCAGCTCGGCTGCCCCCACGCCCTTATCGAGCGCGGCCCTGCAGGCATCGACCTCAGCGGGCTCGCGCAATTTCGCAATACGCTCTACATTGCCGTTCGCCCAAGCCTGCGCGCGATCGAGCAGACGCGGCAGATCGCGCTCGACGGTGACGAGTGAGGCAGCCACGCAAGCATTTTCGGTCGCCGGCGGCAGCGTCTTCAGCGCGTCCATCACGTCGCTGACCCCTGCAATCTTCAATTCCTCGACTCGGACCTTGCGATCCTTGGCAAGCGTGCGCACGGCCGCCCCAATGTCCAGTCGCGTCGAGAGACCCACTTGGTGGAATGCCTCCCGTTGGAGGAATGCCGCCGCAATCAACGGCCGGAAGCGTTCCCATTTGTTCGGATCATCGGTGTACTTGGTACGCTGTGCAGAAAACCGCGCGTGCAGATCCGGCGGCAGTACATCTTTGAGCCGCTTGCCGCCACGCACCAGCAAGGAGTTTCGCTCCGTGATCAGCAACCACAGTATCCGTGCGATGCCGATCTCAAAGGGCTTTTGCACCAGCACCTGACTGGAGCCGTCAAGGACCTGTTCGACCTGCTTTGAACGCCAGGTAATGCCCTTCGGGAGAGGCGACATGCTGCCCAGAATCCACACTTGCGCAGCGCCACGATGCACACGCCACATGCCGGGCCCCGTGCGCTCTCCCGTCACCACTACATCCTCCATCACCGCAGGCGGCTGCTGTGCATGGCAGGTCGCACTGCAGCCCACCGCCACTATGACCGCGATCATTATGGCGGGCAGTCGCACCCTGTCCTTACTAGCGGCTGTCCTTGACACGGTTGGCCTTACCGGCTGAGCGCGGCAGCGAGCCGCTCGCAGCCACTCGAATGTGAGCGGATATTCCAACATTGTCCTTGAGCATGGCGGCGAGCGGTTTACCCCGCGCCTCGCGCACATCATCGGCGATTTCGGGCCGCGCTTCCACGACTATCGAGATCTCGTCGAGACGATTGGGGCGCGTCACCTCGATCGTGAAGTGCGGCGCCAAACCTTCGCAACGCAGAATTAATTCTTCGATTTGCGAGGGAAAGACGTTGACGCCTCTGATAATCAGCATGTCGTCGCTGCGGCCGCTAATTTTTGCCATGCGCCGCATGTTGGTCACGGTCCCGGGCAGCAGCCGCGTCAAGTCGCGCGTGCGATACCGAATGATGGGCATCGCACGCGCGACTTGACGCGGCTGCTGCCCGGGACCGTGACCAACATGCGGCGCATGGCAAAAATTAGCGGCCGCAGCGACGACATGCTGATTATCAGAGGCGTCAACGTCTTTCCCTCGCAAATCG
>JANYIY010000326.1 GCA_025358615.1 Gammaproteobacteria bacterium
GGCTTGTGAAAGATGCAGTGCCTCCTGCAATGGCGCTTCCGCGCCGGCAAGATCACCCGCGCCCCTGCGCGCACGACTCAATTCCAGCAGCGTCGCAACACGCGACTCGTCTTTCGATACAGATTGCAGCGTTAGAGATTCCGCCAAAATCGGTTGGGCCTCTCTGTACTGCCCGAGACTGTCGTAGACCGCTCCCACTGTGGATAGCAGCGCTGCCTTCGTCGCGGGCTGACCCTGCAGCCCGGCTTGCAGGCGTTTCGCGGCTGAGTCCAATAGTTCTCGAGCGGTGACCTGGTTCCCACGGTTCTCTTGCGGGTCCGATAACTTGAACAGATTCACCAGGAAGCTCGACACTTCTTCGGCACGAGCGCGTTCACGCTCGGCTACTGCTCGTTGCTCCGCAACCCGATCGCGTTCCGCCGCGATTCGCAGGGATTGCACATAGGTAGTTGTCGCGAACGCCAGAATCAGGAAGACCACGCTGACGCCGGCTGCCACTGGCAGCCAATGGCGCCTGACGAATTTCGCGGTGCGGTACGGCATGGTGTCGCGGCGCGCAATGACAGGCTTACCGTCAAGATAGCGCTGAATATCGCCGGCCATTTGCTGCGCGGACGCGTAGCGACGCTCGGGCTCCTTGCGCATCGCCATGAGGACGATGTTGTCCAAGTCTCCTTGCAAGTGTCGCCGCAGACGCTTGGCGCTGGTGGCGCGAGCGTCGGCGATACCAGTGGCTCCCGCCGTATCGTCGGTACTTACTGCGTGACTGGGCGGTGGGGGATCTTTTTCGCAAATTGCGCGCTCGATTTCTGTCAGTCGCATTGACGCAATAACGAATGGACCGGTGCCGGCGAGCAATTTATATAGCAACACGCCCAGGACATAGACATCACTGGAAGTCGTGATCGCTTGCCCTCGGATTTGCTCGGGGCTGGCGTGATCGGGCGTCATGACGCGAATGTCCGCGTGGGTCACAGCCAATGTGTGATATCCCGCCTGGCGCTCGTCCAGCAATTTGGCGATGCCGAAATCCAGTAATTTCGGAACGCCGGATCCCGTTACCAGAATATTCGAGGGTTTGAGATCGCGATGAACGATGAGGTTCTGATGAGCGTAGTGCACCGCCGCACCTACCGTTTGAAATAGCCGCAGCCGTGCAGCTACATCAAGGCGGTTCGAGTCACAGTAGGCGTCGATGGGAATGCCATCCACGTACTCCATGACGATATAGGCGTTTCCATCGGGCAGGGCTCCGCCGTCCAACAGATGGGCGATGTTCGGGTGATCGAGCTGTGCCAGGATTTGCCGTTCGATTTTCAGCCGCGACTGAACTCCACGTGAGTCGCCGTACACGACCTTGATCGCCACTTGCTGCTCGAATTGGGCGTCGGCTCGTTCGGCCAGATAGACCTCGCCCATACCGCCGACACCCAAGGTGCGGAGAACTCGATAGGGTCCTATACGATCACCTGTCATACTTCGGAGCATGCTCCCTCGCGCGGCCGGGCGGCAAACACCTACAGCTCTTGCGGGCCACTGCCGCATGCGTGTATGTAGACTGATGGTTGGAACCTAGGAGTTGGACAATGCCAAACGGACACAATCCAGACAAACCGACCCCTCCACCCGGCTCAGGGACGGGAAGTGGCACAGGTGCCGGCACGGGAAGCGGGTCGGGCACCGGAACCGGCAAGGGCGCGGGCACGGGCACTGGGAGTGGCGTCAGCCCGAAGGATAGCAATAAGCCTCCGCAGACCAAGTTATTCATAGCTGCCGGAGTGGGCGGTCTGATCGGCGGAGCCATCGGTGCGCTGATCGGCTGCTGCTGCTTGCACCACTGATTGGACAGTGTGACGTCCTACCCGCTGCTGCGCGAGCCGCGGCACGAGAGCCTGCGGGTACGCGGAATCGACATTCATCTGACGCGCTGGGGGCCGCCGCCCTCGGAATCCCTGCCGCCGATATTGCTGCTCCACGGTTGGCTCGATGCCGGCGCGACGTTTCAATTCCTGGTGGATGCCTTGAAGCGCGATTGGCCGCTGGTGGCGCCGGACTGGCGCGGCTTCGGGCGCAGCCAGTGGCCGCAAGAGGGTTATTGGTTTCCCGACTATCTCGGCGATCTTGACGCATTGCTGGATGAGCTCTCTCCGGGAACGCCGGCTCGCCTGGTGGGTCATAGCATGGGCGGCAATATTGCTTGCTCGTATGCGGGCATTCGCCCGGACCGAGTGCGCTGCATCGCCAATCTGGAAGGATTCGGACTGTCTCGTACCCTGCCTGCCCAGGCCCCCTCACGAATCGCCAAGTGGCTGGACCAATTGAAGGCCGAACCTGCGCGCAAGGACTATGCATCGTTCGACGAATTGGCCGGCATCATTCGCCTTCGGTATCCACGATTCTCGGCGGCGCAAGCGGCGTTCGTGGCAATGGCCTGGGGTAAGCTTGAAGACAGCGGTCGGGTGCAACTCGCGGGCGATCCGCGCCATCACTGGGTGAATCCAATCCTATACAAGCGCGAAGATGCAGAGGCGTGTTGGCGCCAGCTGCGCGCGCCGTTGTTGATGCTGGTGGGCGAGGCGTCGGATCACCTCGAGAAACTGGGGCCCGACGGCACGGCAGACGCTTTTCACGCGATTTTCCCGCGCATTGAAATTGCCCGCATCGCGGGCGCCGGACATATGTTGCACATCGAAAGACCGGATTTGGTGGCGCCGCTGCTCGAGTCGTTTTGGGAGGTCAATTAAATGGTGCGCCGAATATATCCGACGCGATTTGGACAAATGCACCTGCGAAGCAATGAGGGCAAGGGCGTGCCGTTGGTGCTTTTGCACATGTCGCCGCGTTCCGGCGCCATGTGGGAATTGCTGCAGGAGAAACTGGAGCGGCCAACACATGCGCCGGACCGCCTGGGTTACGGCTTTTCTGACGCGCCGCCATGGGCCTTGTCGCTGGAGCAGTACGCCCAGGGCACGGTCGATACGCTGAAGGCAGCAGGAATCAACGGCGACGTCGATATTTTGGGCATACATACGGGTTCCATCGAGGCCATCGAGGTCGCACATCAGATGGGCTCGCAGGTGCGGCGGGTCATCGCGGTTGGAATGCCGTTATTTTCGGCGGAGGAGCAGCAACGCCAGATGGAGAAGTACAGCGAGCAGCCTTTGAGGCCGGCGACCGAGGGTGGTCATGTGCTCGGCGCATGGCGCGGCGGCTTTGCCTTCCGCCAACCGCCCTACGATCTCGCTGACATTCATCGCCGCTTCGTGGAGCATGTGCTCGCGGCAAATCCGGGTGCCGCGTTTCGTGCCGCCTGCGGATACCCCATCGAGAAAAAGCTCAAGAGCTTAAAGCCGCCATTGACGGTGTTTGCTCCGCACGATGACATCATCGAACAAACTCAGCGGGTCAAGCCCCTGCTCAAGCCCAGCGCCGCTTTTATCGACCTGCCGGAGCTCACACAGGATCCCTTTGACGTCTCGGTCGATCGCATGATCACACTCGTCAATCGCCACTTGCCGCTGTAAGCGCTCGGGATGGACGTGTCCAAGGCATCGCCCGCCGATCTGCCCAA